>JBMCFH010000032.1:0-24634 GCA_048620455.1 Chloroflexota bacterium
CCACCGCGCCGCCCTCGCGCCCGATGGGCGCTGCTTTGGCCTGCAGTTCTTCTTCATCGGCTTCGCGACGCTGCATCTGCAGCCCCACTTCTTCAGCTTCTCGCCGCCGAAGCCGCGAAATGGTGGAGGAGAGCGGTTTTGCCTGGAGTACTTCGTCTTCCTGCGCCTGGCGCTGAACGTCGCGGTTTTTGGTTTGTGGAGCGGTCGGCGCCTGCAGGCGTTCGACGATTTTTGAAGCGACGGCGTCAGCCTCCTGTTCGTACCGGTCGCCGCCGGCGGTGACGGTCAGTTTGGTCTGAATGGTCAGACCACGACGCGCCGTAAGCCGTCGTAGCGAGTCTGCGGGCGAGACGTTGTTCTCCCGGGCGTTGCGGGTTGATCGAGCTGAAGCGGCCAATCTGCGTTGC
Source organism: Chloroflexota bacterium (assembly GCA_048620455.1). Classification (GTDB taxonomy): domain Bacteria; phylum Chloroflexota; class Anaerolineae; order Promineifilales; family Promineifilaceae; genus JAAYYY01. The sequence goes on from JBMCFH010000032.1 coordinate 408, forward strand.
ACGGCCGTTGGAGGGCCGGCCTGTTGCGCGTCTGGCGTAGCCCTTTCGTGCGTGGCGTCAGGCGTTTTTTCCTGCGTTGAACGCCGTTGCCCAGAACGCTCTGTTTTTCGCTCGCTTTGCCTCTTGTTGAACTCAGGCATGTCCGCTTTCCCGTTGTTTGAGTTACAGACTGCGTCTGCTGGCTATAACGGTCGTCATGATTGGACTGTCAGATCCTGCTCGCTGAGTAGCCGACCCATCTTCTGCAGTTCCCGGCGCACACCGTGCATGATGTGTTCCATGGTGATGCGCTGCCCGTTGGCCGCTGCCAGATAGGCGGCAGTGACGATGATGTTACGAATGTTGCCGCCAGGGATCTCGAAGCGCTCGGCCAGCAGTTGCAGATCGACGTCTGGGTCCCGCGGCACGTCGGGCGGGAACAGCGTGCGCCAGATGTGCAGCCGGTCCTCGGCCTGTGGGAAGGGAAAGCTGAGGGCGAACTGCAGGCGGCGCATAAAGGCGTCGTCAAGATTGGCGCGTAGATTCGTAGCCAGGATGGTGACGCCGTCGTACGCTTCCATGCGTTGCAGCAGGTAGCTGATCTCGATGTTGGCGTAGCGATCGTGGGCATCTTTGACCTCGGAGCGCTTGCCAAAGATGGCGTCGGCCTCGTCGAAAAAGAGGATGGCGTTGCTGCTTTCGGCTTCGCTGAAAATGCGCTCCAGGTTCTTTTCGGTTTCGCCAATGTACTTGCTAACAACGCTGGAAAGGTCGATTTTGTACAGGTCAAGGCGCAGTTCGCCGGCGATGACCTCTGCAGCCATCGTCTTGCCCGTGCCCGGTGGCCCAAAGAAGAGGGCGGTGACGCCGGCGCTGGCGGTTAGTTTCTGACCGACATTCCAGGTTTCCAGCACCAGAGGGCGGTTGCGCACCGTCGCCACCAGCTCGTGTAGGAGCGCGACCTGATCGTCGGGTAAAACGAGATCATCCCACGTGTAGCGTGGCGTGATCTTGCGGGCGAGCGTTGCCAGGCGTGGGTTAGAATGGGCTCTGGCAGCGGCGAAAAGGTGTTCTGTGGTAAGATCCGTTTGCTGTTGCGCCGCCAGGTCGCGAGCTGTTTCCACCAGGTCGCGTAGCGGTCCGGTCGCCAGCCGAAATTGGCCGGCGGGCAAGGAGACGTCAAGGTCTTCCGAAGGCTGACCAATGAAGTGTTGCAGCAGTCGCTCTCGTTGTTGTGTATCGGGCACGGGAAAGTTGAGCCAGCGCAGGCGGCGACGGCGTGCCACGCGCCGCGGTTGCCAGCTCTGGGTACCGGAAATAATGGCGGGTACAGGATGGCGACAGAGAGTGGTGAGCAGGGCCGGGGGTGGTGCATCTTCCTGCAGGCAGCTGTCCCAGCCGCGCACGTGCGGAACGGCACCGGTGAGCAGGGAATCGCGAAGCAGGAGCTCTAGAATCTGTTGTGGATCGCGGCCTTCATCTACGGCGCGATCCAGATGCAGTGTAAGGAGCGGGCGATGCATCTCACTCGCAAACAGTTGCGCTGCCATTTCGCGGGCCATGACATCCGGCCCGTGAAGGACGAGGATGGCCTCGTTGGTCGTGGCAGTGCGAACGGCTTCCTGCACCTGCGGTGTTGACAATGCCAGTTCGGGCTGCGGTTCTTCCTGATAGAGAATGTTGTCCTGCAACAGGCTGTTGGGCTGGTAGCGACCGAATAACAACCAGCTGACAAGGCTGCTGTCGGGCTTAATTCTCTGGCTGACCAGTCCCTCGTCGGCCTGGGCCGATAGGGTAATCAGCCGGTGCCGGCAGAGAGGGGCGTCTGGTGCGAAATAGCTGAGGTAGCCAAGGCGGTGCGCACCAAGCGGGGCAATCAGATCCAGAACCAGGTCTAGCGATGGTTGCCGCCGCGTCAGATCGTCTTGCAGGTAACCGAATAGTTGACCATAGCGCTCGTCCAGAGAGGGAGCCAGGCTCAGAAGGAGTGCGTCGAGGGCAAAGCGGTCTAGCTCCAGGAGCGTGGCGAGACGGTGTAGCCGAGTCGGTTGACCCTCATTTTCGGCGTGGGTGATCATCGTGGCGATCTGTTCCTGCACGTGGGCCAGTGCCTGATCGTACGGTTCGTTTGCGTGTGGTTCAAGCTCTTCGTAGCCATAACCAAACGGTCGTTCCAGCAGGGCGTAGGCGTCTGCCTCGGATAGATGGTAGCCCGTGAAAATATTCGCCGGCTCGTCCTCGGGCCGATCCGTCTCTCCCTGGCGCTGTATCTGACGGTGCAGGAGAACGTCGACACGAGCAAACTCAAGTTGTAGGTGGCGGAAGCTGAGGTCACGCCGCGCCTGGGATTCAGAAATAGGAGTCATGTGGCCTCCACGGGGGCCGTCTCTTGCGCCGACGACTCACCGTCTGCGCCGGGATCGTTCGCTTCTTCAGCCGCGCCGTTGGCATTGGCGTCGGGCTCTCGTTCCACTTCGGTTACGATTAACTCCGTCGTCTTACCGATACGAATGCGAGTCTCTCCTTGTGTATTGAGGAGGGTGGGTTGGTGAGACACCAGACGGGCGTCGTCGAGGAAGGTGCCGTTGCTGCTGCCCAGATCCTCAATGTAGTAACGACCATCTTCGCGAGTGATACGCGCGTGCCGGCGCGAGACGTGAAGATCGCCGGCGACGGTCAGATCACACTCCTCGCGACCGATGGTCAAGGGTGTGGCGTCGAGGCGTCGCGGTTGGGCGTTGGCTAACGCCGGGTCGGGCGTCTGATCCACGCGTAACATCACCTCTACAGGGCGCTCGGCAGGCCCCGTCACCACCGCCGGTTGTGGCGCAGCGTCCAGCGCCTCTCGCGCCCCCTGGCGGCGACCGATGGCGCGCCCGCCGAACCAGCCGGCAACCAGTCCCAGCAACAGGGGAACCAGCGCCAGGGGCAGCAGGATGCTGTTCTGGCGCAGTGCCTGACCGGCGCGCTGCAGCACCGTGAGACGCGGGCGGTAGCTGAACGCGCTTTCGGCGGAGGCCAGCGGCGCGCCTTCCTGATCGAGGGCGCGGAGAGCGACGCGGTATCGCCCCTGCTCCAGATTAAGGGGCACGCGCACGGTGTGGTTGGGCTGAATGTCGCCTACGAACTCGCCGGCCTGCAGGTTGCCTTCAGGATCCATGATGTACCCTTCGACCTGCTGGACGTCGTCGGCGTTGGCCAGGTTCAGCGTGACGATCAGCTCAGCCTGGTCGTCCAGAACGCGAAATGAGCGCAGATCGAACTGCGGCGGCTCGTCTTTGACACGCAGTTCATCTATCTGAAACTGCAGCTGCCGCGCGCCAGGGGGCAGCTCGTAGAGAAAGCGGTGTTCGGCGGTGAGCGGCCGTCCGTCGCTATCGACGAGCGCTTCTCCGTCCGCAGCCAGGGGCGCCACGCGCACTTCGTAGCGACGTTCTGGCTGCAGGTCGGCGGCTTCCAGGGTGACTTGTTCGGTGGACAGGATCACGTCCTGGGTTTTTTGCACGGCCCGCACATTGGTGCGCAAATCGGTGACGGTGACGTCGAGCGCCTGCACCTGGCGATGATCGGCGAGAGCAACGTCGAACAGGAAGCGATCCGTGATCTCGTTGTAGGCAAAATCACGAATGAGAATTGGCGTTGGTTGTGGCGGTCCCTCATAGCCGCGTTGTGCCGTGAAGGCCACGGGCGCGGGCGGCAGGGGACCGGCCTGATCTGCCGAGAGCAGAAGAGCCGCGCGTTGGTAGCCTTGTTGCGGGTAGGTATCGACGCGCGCCAGCCATTGGCGCGTGATGTCGTCGGCCAGTTGCGTTGTGAAGTCGGGCAGCGTCGCGCGCGTCACCAATTGGCCGTCGCTGGCGCCGGCGATGCGCTCCAGATCTGCCGTGTTGGGAACGCCGCCGCCGGACAAGGCGACGGTGTGGATGGGCACGGGAACGTCGCGCGCTTCTGCCAGCGCGGTGACCTGTTCCAGCGTATTCTGGCTGCAGCCGCCGCCGGCGGTTTCGTCGCGCCCGTCGCTGAAGAGTACCAGGGCGCGCCGCGGCACGTCTCGCGCCAGTTGTTCCAGGGATTGCACCGCAGTCTGCGCGGCGTCATAGAGGCAAGTGCCCTGGTCGCTTATTTCCAGGCTTTCCACGGCGCTCAGTGCCTGCTGGCGGTCAGCCGTAAAGGGCTGTACGAGTCGAATCGCTTCATTGAATTCGATGACGGCGAAGGATGTTTCCGGCGGGGAGGCCTCGATCAGATCACTCGCGGCCTGGCGCATGACGTCCATCGTTCCATTCATGCTGCCGCTGGTGTCCATCATTAGCGCCACGTAAAAGGGTGGCTTTTCCACGCGCGCGTCATGGTGGCTCCCGTCTTCCATTAAGAGAGTGGCGCTTTGTAATTCGCCGGGGGGCGGCGCGTCTCCCTGTAAAGTAAAGTAGATCGCCAGCTCCATGGCCGAGGTGTCGGCATGACTCTCTACGTGGTTGACAAGCGGTTGCAGCGGACCCGATTGAGCCAGGGCTGTGTGATGAGCTAGAACGCCGAGACCCACAACGAGCAGAGGTGCAAACCAGCGCGAGCGTCGCCGGGCGGCGGGAACGACAAGGAGCGATACGGTGAGAAGTGCCAGCGCGCCGGCCCTGGTTGCGGGTGATGGTGCGCTCCGACGGCCTGTCTCCGGCGATCCAGCGGCTGCCGGGGGCAGAGCGCCAAACAATGAATCGTTATCTTCAATGCTCACGACTATTTCATTGATAGCCAGAGTGGCGCCGCTGACATTGCTGAAGCCTACTGTGAAGTCTTCGGTTGGTTCAACTTCTGTATCGTCGCTGATAGGCACCGTGAAGGTCAAAGGCGCGGTTTCTTGCGGGGCCCAGGTCAGCGTGCCGCTGGTTTCTTCGTAGTCGTCGGGCGCCACGGCCGTCCCATCAATGGTAGCGTAGTCCACGCTGACGGGGAAAGCGCTCGGCCCACTGAGGCTGACGGTGACGGTCGCAATACCGTCTCCCTCTCCGACAGTCACGTGGTCGGAGCTGAGTAGAGGCTCCGCGTCGGCGTCCTGAATGGTTATCTCCACGTCGGATACAGATGCGCCATCATAAAGGTCATCTTCGCTGACCACACTGTGCTGTACCAGGGCCGTGTGGTCACCACCCTCGTAAACACCGTCGGCGACGGCCGTGACGGTGATGTATTGTGGTGTGGACCAGTTCTGAGGTGTAAAAGTGACGGTAATAGGCTCGCCTGGTCCGTCACCCAGATCGAGTTGCTCGGTAATCGATGCGGTGACGGTGACGATTCCCGTGGGCTCACTCTCTAGCTCCAGATAGTAGTAATCGTCGTTATCTTCCTGAATGGTCAATCTTCGGTCGGAGAGCGAAATGCCCGCGGTGTCGTCGTCGACAATATCGACTGTGACCTGTTCCGACGGTGTAACATCGACGCTGCCGCCGTCGGCGGTAGAAGCGGTATGGGTGATGACCGCGGAGTGCAATCCCTCGGCTACGTCATCCTGGAGAGCGGTCACAGTGATGTCCTGTTCGTCGTCCCAGTTAGCCGGATTGATGTCGAAAGTGATCGGAACGCCAGCGCCCGAACCGAGGTCGAGCTGGTCGTCGGGCGTGATCACGAGTGTGACGTCGACCACCGGTTCTGTATTCAGTTGTAGAGAGTAGGTGTCATCCTCTCCTTCTTCAATGGTCAGGTTAGTGTCGGACAGAGTGACGTTGACCGTATCATCATCCTCGATGATCACCGTCCCTTGCTGCGAAGCCAGCGTAGCGACGGTGTTATCTTCCAGCGTCAAATCGATGTAGAATTCCTCTGAATCGCCTTCGTCGATTTCGTCTCCCTCGACGCGGACCTCAATTTCTTTGGCATCGCTGTCGCCGGGTTCCCACTCGATGTACGGATTGCCCGTGATTTTCTGATAATCGTGGGGTTCTACCGCTGTGCCATCGCTGGTAGCGTAGAAGACTTTGACCGTCTGGCTGGTGCGACCGTCGAGCTCCACGGTTACAGTGTGATCGGTATGCCCGCTGTCCCCTTCGACGACGGAGATGTCGTTAATGGTCACGACCGGCGGATCGTCGTCGTCCTTGATGGTCACCGTATACTGGGTCGTGGGCATCTCGGCGTTGGTGACTTCCTCAAACTCCACATAGAAGTACTCAGAGTCACCCTCGTCGATGTCGTCGTCATAGATAACCAGGTCGATATCTTTGGGGCCAGATTCGCCGGCGTCCCATTGCAGGGTCTGCGGCGGATGAATGCGGTCGTAATCGGCGCCATGTACCGCCGTGCCGTCAGCCGTGGCATAATCCACAGAGATAGTCGCGCCACTTTCGCCGGTAAGGGTGACGGTCATCGTGGCTTCTATGCCATTGTCCGCGGGTTGCTCCGTGACCGTGATGGGACTGGACGTCAGCATGGGGATGGGATCGTCGTCTTCTACAAAGACGTCTAGAGAATCCAGGGTCAGCCCATCATACAGCGGATCGTCGCTGGCGCTGCCGTGCGCTATTTGTAGGGTAACGTCATCCGGTTCGTAGACATCGTCATCCAGCACGCCCACCGTAATGGTGTGCGGGACCTGCCAGGCAGCGGGCGCTACCGTGACGGTATAGGGCACGCCATAGCCGTTCCCTAGATCCAACTCCTCGTGTGGCGTGGCTATGATGTCCACCTCTTGCAACGGCCGGCTGGTGAGTGTGATGGTGTACGTGTCGGTGGTGCCATCCTCGGACACGCGGGTGTCATTGCCCGTTTCGGCGATGGAGATGCCGGCTGTGTCATTATCTATGACGGTGGCGGTGACGGTGTCTGAGGGAAGGTAGAGTGCGGCGCTGCCGTCATAGTCAGAATCGTCGCTGGTTGCCGTGTGGGTGATGGTGGCGGTGTGCTGTGAGCCTTCGTCGACGTTATCGTCCACGGCCTCAACGTCGATGGTCACCGGTGTATCCCAATCGGTGTCGTCAAACGTAACGGTACGCGAGATTCCGGCGCCGGAGCCAAGGTCCAGTTGCGCGTCGGGACTGACGGTGATTGTAACCGGGTCCATCGGTTCGGTGCCCAGCGTGACGGTGTAAGTGTCGCCGTCGCCGCCTTCTTCGACCTCGGTGTCGCCGCCGGACTCTACGATGAGCACGCCCGGCTCGTCGTCATCCTGCACCGTGACGGAAACGTCCTCTACTTCCATGCCGTTGTAATTGTTGTCGCCAGGGGCCGCAGCCACGGCAGGACCGAGGGAAATGGGGCAAGGTTGGTCGCCGTCATTGCGCTTATCGTCTACCGCAGTAACAGTGAACTCAAGCAACTCAGGCCAGTCTTGCGGGCGGATGTCTACGAAGTCCGGTTGTGCCTCGCACTGTATGTTGTCATTGTCGTTAATGGGAATCGTGATACGCGCTTCGGGCCGGCTGGTGAGGCTGATACCGACGGTGGCAGTGTGCGCGCCGAAGGTCTCGCTGATCGTGACCGAGGCGGGCTGAACGACGATCCCGGCTTCGTCATCGTCCTCAACGGTGACCAGGACGTCGTCCACGTCGGAACTACGGAAACCGTCGTATATGGAATCGTCACTATCCAGGCTTCCGGTGATAATCGTGCACTCCTGGTCACCGTCATCCACGTCGTCGTCCACGGCGGTGACCGTCACCTCTTGTCCGCTATTCCACTCCTCCGGTTCGATTTCAACCGAGGAAACGGTGTCACATTCATCGCTATCGCTACTACTCAGAGGAATACGCACCGGATCGAGCGGTTCGCTATCCAGAACGATGGTGAACGTTGCGACGCCATCAGGTTCGCTGACCGTCAACTCTAACGGATCGACCGTAACACCGGCGCGATCGTCGTCCTCGGCGGTGACGCTCACGCTACCCACGTCTGATGCGGTCAAGGCGTCGTAATATTCGTCGTCGCTGGTCGGATCCTCGAAAGTGAGTGAACAGCTTCGGTCGCCGTCGTCGATATCGTCATCATTGGCCGAAATGGAAACCTCGACACCGCTCTCCCAATTATCGGCGTTGAGCACTGCCTCCTCGGGCGCCACGCACTGGGAATTGACGGAGAGAGGAACTGTGACGTCGGCCACCGGTTCGCTCAGAAGGCGGATGGTCAGGTTTTCTCCCTCCTCTCCTTCGGTGACAGAGAGGCTGTCTGGAGACGTATTAAACCCGGCCTGATCGTCGTCCACAATAGTCACGCGAGCCACGCCATCGCTGATGCTGGCGCCGTCGCCGCTGACAGACAGAGAGACTTCAAAGTGCTCACTCTCTCCTTCATCAATGTCATCGTCCAGAATGTTGATCTGAATCTCACGGGCCGCATCTTCTTCGGGTAACCAGCTGAGCGGCGGTGGAGACGAGGCGCTTTCATAGTCCTCGCCTGCCACGGCGTCGCCGCCGCCGGTGGCGTAGTCAACCGTGATGGGATCGCTGCTGGCGCCCTGCATTCGAACGGTTACCACGGCCTCGTCGTCTGCTTCGTTTACCGAGGTGTCCATGATCTCCAGGCTGGGTTTTTCGTCGTCGTCGGTAATGGTGAACGTGGCCGTATCCTGGGTGATTGTGGCGCCTTCGGGATTAGAAAGGGTAACGTGAAACGTCTCGTCGGGAGATTCGTAGATCTGGTCAGAGATCACGGGCACCTCGATAAACTGGGCCCCGGCCTCGCCAGGCTCCCAGGTGAGGGTGCCGGTGGTGTTCTCGTAGTCGGCGCCGGCGCGGGCCGTGCCGTCTGAAGTTGCATATTGCACGGAGACTTCCGAACTGCTGCGACCGGTCATTCGTACCGTCAGCGCCGCTTCACCGCCTTCTTGCACGGGGCCGGTGTCCTCTATAGCCAGGGTAGGCGGCTCGTTGTTATCCGTGATGGTCACTGTGGCCGAACCCTGGTCGATGATGGCGTTGGCCGGCGCGCTCAGAGTGACCCTGATCGTTTCATCATCTTCGTGAATATCGTCGTCTTCGATGGGGATGGTGAAACTTTGCTCGCCGTCTTCGCCGCTCTCCCAGCGCAGCGTGCCGCTGGCGCCGGTGTAGTCCTGCCCCTCCGTGGCGCTGCCATCTGAGGTTGCATAATTGACGGTTACTTCGCGGCTGCTGGCGCCATCCAGTTGTACAACGACCTCTGCTTCACCGTCCCCCTCATCCACGGTTACGCTGGAGGCAACCAGAGTTGGTGTGTCGTCGTCATCAACAATGGTCACAGTGGCCGATGAGGTGTCGATGACGGCATTCTGCGGGCGGGAAAGGTCTACACGGAAGGTTTCGTCGTCTTCGTTAAGGTCATCGTCGACGATGGAGACCTCAATCGTCTGAGGGCTCGAATCGTTGGGCTCCCAGACCAGTTCGTCTTCCGCCTCTTCATAATCGTCGCCGGCTTTCGCCGTGCCGTCAGAGGTGGCGTATTCTACCGAAACCTCCGATTGGGTGTCGTTCTCCATCTCGACGGTGAGTGTTGCCGTGCCATCTCCCTCTTCAACCTCCACATCGGAGATGCTCAGGGTGGGGGTGTCGTCTTCATCCTCCACGGCGATGGTAAAAGGCTTCTCGAACTCACCGCCCACGCCGTTGTCCGCCCTGACTCGAATGTTGTAGCTGTTCTGGGTTTCATAGTCGAAGTCTACGGCAGCTTTGAGGGTGGCCTCTTCTATGAAGAAGGCGTCGTTGTCGTCGTCTCCATCTCCCGACACGAGACTGAACGCAATCGGCGGGCCGTCGTCCTGCAGCGCTGCCCTGTTCTGTCCTTTGCTCATCACCGTGAAACGGTGATCGGCGGGCCGTTCGTTGACCGCTGCCATTCCATTTGCCGGATTACTGCTCTCACTGTCGGTGACGGCGGTGAAGACGCCGACGACGGCGCCGACCCCGCTATTTTCGGGCACGCTGAGGTTGTCGAGTGTGATGTCAACGGGCGGCGGTGGCGGTGTGGGTGTGACGTTGGCCTCCGCTCTGGCGCTGGCCAGTTCTTCTTCCGTATTATTCAGCTCGCCCTGTAGGGCCTCAATAGTGGCTTCGACGGCGCTCGCTTCCTCGCGCATGGCCTGTGCGGTGGCGCGCAGTTCGGTTGCTCGCTCGGGATCTTCCTCTTCTATGGCTGCTGCTGTGGCTTCGATTGCCTCCGCTTCGGATAGCGCCGTGTCTGCACTGCTCTGCAATGCTTCCCGGGTAGCCTGCAGCGAGCTGGCAGTGGCCTGGATGGCGTCGCTGGTGGCCTGTACGCGTTGTAGTTCCGCTTCATTGCGCGCCTGAATCTCGCGGTAGGCCAGGAAGCCAAGCAACGCGATGCCCAGCAGCAAGAGAAGAAACAGGAAGAGGGTGCGCCGCGAGATGCGCGGCTGCACGGAAAGCTGCCCGTCCAAGGCTTGCCAATCGCTGGTCTCGCTGCGCACTCGGATCTGGAAGGGGTAGGGAATGGTAGGCGCCCGCAGCCAGGGGCGTTTCTTGGCGCCGACGGTGAACGGTATTCGTGCTTCCTCATTGCTGGGCACCGAAATCCACAGACCCTCTTCGGTGACGTCTGTGCGAGTGACGTTTTGCGGCTGATCGAACTCGAATTCGAGGGCGTCGGCGTCGTCGATGCCCACAATCTGGTAGCGATTATCGAAGTTGCCGCGATTGTGAACACTGAGGCGGGCGTCAATGCCTTCCTGGAGTTTGCGCGGATGCATCTCCAGGAGGTCATCCTCCCAGCGGTCGACCAGAACGCTGCCCTTGATGCTGGCGTGCTCGCCGCGCGAGCTGGTCACCAGCACCTGGAAGGCGTGCTGCCCGGCCTCGATGGTGCTGCCGTGAGGCGGCGCCACAGTCAACGTGAGCGACTTTGCCTCGTCGGGCATGAGCTTGATGGCGCCGTTGTTGACCCTGATCCAGGTGGAAGCGATGCCCTGCTGCTCCACGCGCACCTGGACATCCTCGACCGTTACTCCCTGGTTGAGAATCGTGATTTGCACCACCGCTTCACCGCCAGGTTCTACCTCAACCTGGTGCGGCGTCAACGCCAGGGCCAGCGCGCCGTCGCCGGTGGGAGTGACATCCGGCGGTGGCGATGTGGGGGCACCGGCGTCGCTTTCCCCGTTGGGTGGGGACGGCGCCGGCGTTGCATCGCCTGCCACACCGGCGCCCGCCGCCGCTGCCGCCAGCGGTACCTGACCGTTGCCGTTGCGGTTGTCGCCGTTGTCGTGGATGGCGTCCGGGGCCGGTTCATTGTGGTCGCCATCTACGTCGGGCGCCACAGAGGCGCCGGGCCGCGTTTCGTGGGTGGTGCGCGGCCCGCCTGCCGCCTGGGCCCTGCCGCCGGCGTGGGTATGAAATGCCTGCCACTTGAGAAAATAAGGACCGATGCGCAGCGTTTGTTCGTGGTTCCAGGTGACTTCCTCGTCAAAGGGCAGGCGATTTCCGTCGAGGAAGGAGCCGTTGGTGCTGCCCAGATCTTTCACGAGCCACCCGTCGTGCTCATCGCGGCTGAGCACGGCGTGATGGGCGGAGACGGCGCCATCTTCCAGGACGACGTCGTTGTCCGGCGCCCGACCAATGGTTATTCTTTCGTCGTTAAGATCGGCGATCTGTGACGGTTCCCACTGGTGGGTAATGAAGAGGCGGTGCTGCCCCTCGGAGGTCCAGGTCTGGTGGACGTCCACACGGTTGGCGACGTCGATGCGCGCGATCCACTGTTCGTCCACCCATTGCGTGACGGGATAATCGGCGCGTAAATCTTGCTCAGCCTGCTGTGTGACCGTGCCTAACGCCTGGCGCGCCGCGTGAGCCACTTCAGCGCCGGTTTGGTAGCGGTCTCCCGGGTCTTTGGCCAGCGCCTTCAGAATCAGCGACTCCACGGCCTCCGGGATGTCGGGGTTGAGCAAGGCCGGGGGCAACGGTTCTTCGTTGAGATGCTTGATCACATCCGCGGGAGCCTCTATTTTGAAGGGAAGCTGTCCGGTGACCAGGCGGTAGAGCATGATGCCCAGGGAGTAAATGTCTGAGCGTCCGTCCAGGGCCTGGTTCGAGCATTGCTCCGGCGACATATAGGGCAGGGAACCCATGAAGGGATTGGTGGCAACGTCCTCGCCCTCACCCGCCTGTATTTGAACGGCCAGGCCGAAATCGCTAATGATGGCCTGTTCTACTGCTCCGGCATAGCCCTCGCGGCGGCGCAGCAGAATGTTCCCCGGCTTGATATCGCGGTGAACCAGCCCGCGGTGGTGGGCATAGGAGAGCCCTTCGGCGACCTGGGCCACGATGGTTAGCGCTTCAGTCAGGGAGAACGGTTGTCCGGACCACTTGAGTTGTTGCAGATAGCCGGCCAGGCTGCCCCCGGCGACGTATTCCATGACCAGGTAGGGCCGGTCCTCGTGAGCGCTGAAGTGGTGGATGGTGATGATGGCGGGACAATTGAAGGACATCACCGCCTGAGCTTCTTGTGAGAAGCGGCGGCGGAAGGCGGGCTTTTGCGCCAGTTGGGCATGCATCAGCTTCAACGCCACATTGCGCTGCAGCTGCTGGTCGAAGGCGCGGTAGACGGCGCCCATGCCGCCCTCGCCGAGGAGCGCTTCGACCTGGTATTGTTCTATCTGTTGCCCCGTAAGATAACTCATTATCTATGCTCTGGGTCCTGCTTTGCCCGGCAGCCGCGCCGAACAGGAGCCCTGCACATTCCCGGTCAGGGAACGCTGTATGAAATGATTAACTGCGGCCTGCTGTCCTCGTCCTCATGATCGCCGCTGTAGAAACGGAGTATGTCGTCGTCGCCGTCGGCGTTGTTGGGTAAGGTGAAGTAGAGGCGAAACTGGGAGACGCCATGGCGGTTCAACGCAGAAACCGCCTCTTCGCTCAGGGTGCTTTCGGCCCAATCGCCCGCTGCTGCGGTCGTGTCGAGGACCGCGGCGTTGGCCAGCGCCGGGGCCGTGCTAAAGTCGTCTGTTTGCAGCATTGGATTGTCACTGAATCCCAGCGACGGCGCGATGTCCACGTGAATCTGTCCCAGGTCATAAGGCGCGCCGGTGCTGCTGCTACGTTGCAGGCGCAACTGAGCGCTCTCGATCTGGGCATCAGTTTCCAGAGGCGAGGTATCGAAGCTGACGATAGCTTTGAACTGGCGGTCGTTACCGGCCCCGTCCCCGAGCCACAATTCGGCGCCGTCGGCCACGGCGAGCGCGCGATTGTCCGCTTCGAAGCCCACGTAGCCATCGCGCTCGGGCTGGCTCTGTAGTACAAGTTGCCGTACTGATGAGGTGGGAGTCGCCTGCGGTTCCGGCCCGGCCTCGTCCGCGTCGTCCGCAGCGGCGGTTGGGCTGGGTTCCGGGCGTGGCGTCGGCGTGGCTGCGGCCCAGGCGCGTTCTGTGTCCGGCGTCAAGGGATCGGTCCTCAGCTCATGCACTTCCAGACCGTCGGAGAGCCCGTCGCCGTCGGTGTCCACGCGCAACGGGTCGGTGCCCAGATCCAGCTCGCGTCCATCGGACAGTCCATCGCCGTCGCTGTCTGTTGAGAGGGGGTCCAGCTGCAGTTCGATCTCATCCCCGTCGGGAACACCGTCACCATCGCTATCGGGATTGTTGGCGTCTGTGCGGTATCGATAGACCTCGGCCATGTTAGAAAGTCCGTCGTTGTCTAGGTCCGTCGGCGATGTCAGGATTGCCGCCAGGGTCTGGTTGGCTGTCGAGAGATAAATTAGTGTACAGGCCAGGGCCGAAAACAACAACAGCACGGCAAGCGCCACAAGCGGCAAGCGCGAGCGCACGCGTGGGCGACTCTCCACTTCTGCGGCAACCGACTTGCGCACGCCGCTTTCGTTGGCCACTTCTATTTCATAGGGCACTGTTTGTGTGTCGCGACCCACCAGCGATTTCCGGCGCGGCTCGACGGACAGGTATAGATGGCCTTCCTGGCCCGGTTCAACCGTGAGGCCAGTTTGCAGACGGTGGGGGAAGGTGACCTTCTCATAGCGCTCGGAGAGTTGCTGCGGACGCGGCGTCGACGATACTTGCTGGCTTTCCTCTGCCGCCTGCGAGTCAGGCTCGCGCCGCAGGGAGACGCCGGCAGCGCGCTGCTCCAGGCCTCTGGTGTTGAGAAGCCGGCCCAGGCCCGGCGTAATTCGGTTCAGCGCGTAGCGCGGCAGGCGGAGGACGCGCCGCATCAGGCCGCGAGGCGCGTAGGCCAGGCGGCGCACGAACGGCAGCTGTTTCAGGGCGCCGAGCGGCGATTTTCCACCAGATGTACGCTGGCGCGCTTGTGGCTCTGTTTGCCGGGTCTCGGTCTCGGGCTGAGCCTGTTTTTCCCAGCGAGCAAACTGTAACAGGTGGTCGCTGCCCGAAGATGTAATCGTAAAATTCTGTCTCTGCGTGCCCTCGTTGTGAATCACCAGCCGCTGGGCCGCCTGATCCATTATCTGCACCGGCCTGTAGGACAACGAGAACGTTTCCTGTGGCGGCTCGACGTGCACCGTGCCGGTCACGGTCATCCGTTGCGGGTTGTCGGACAGAAGCTGGGCCACGAGCAGGTAGTGGGTGCTGCCGGGCGGCGCCTGCCCGTTCGGCGGGATTTGCAGGGTGAGAGGAACGGACGCGCGCTCGCCGGGTTTCAGAGAGAGCGGTTCGTCAGGCACGGTGACCCATCCGGCCGGCAGGCGTTCAATGGCCAGAGACACCGACTGGGCTTCTTCACTCTGATTGACCACATTGGCCTGTATGCGGCGCGTCTGGCCCGGCGCAGCGTTGATCTCGTCCGGCGCGAGCTGCACATGCAGCGTTTCGCTTTCGTAGGCAAAGCCGCGGCCCGGTTTGAGCTGCAAGAAATAGGGGCCGATGCGCAACGTCTGGTGCGGGTGCCACGTTACAGGAATGTCCGGCAGCAAGGGCGCGCCGTCAAGATAGGTGCCGTTCTTGCTGCCCAGGTCGCGCACCTGCCAGCCATCGGACGTGCGCTCTAGCTGGGCGTGGCGACGGGTGACCGCCAACGTTTCGAGCACAATGTCATTGGTGCTGCTGCGCCCGATGGTGATGATACGGCGGTCCAGCGTACGCGGAACGTCCTGCGTAATCGTAATCTGGTCTTCGCGCGTGCTCCATTGCACCGCGGCGGCGCCCGGCAACACCTGGGTGTCCACGGCATCGTCGTCCTCGGCGTCGAACGCCGCGCCCGCCTCCCGGGGCAGCGCGCCGGCTACTGCACGCAGTTCGGCGGCCATTTCGGCGCCGGTGGCGAAGCGGGCAGCGGGTTGTGGGGCGATGGCGCGCAACAGCAGTTCCTCTACCGCGCCCGGCAGCCCGGGTCGCAGTTCGCTCGGGGGCGGGGGCGTTTCCTGGGCGTGGACCCGAACGCCTTCCTGGCGGGAAGAAAATTCGTAGGGCACGCGATCCGTTATCAGACGATAGAGAAGTATGCCCAGGGAAAAGAGATCGGAGCGCCCGTCCAGTTCCAGGCCGCGGCACTGCTCCGGAGAGAGATAGGGCAGCGAGCCGGCGTCGGGATCGTGGACCGCTTCCAAGAGGGCCGCAAGGCCGAAATCGGTCACGACGAGGCGTTGCGGAAGCGTGGACAGGTCGCGGCGGTCGCTCTCGCTACGCACCAGAATGGACCCAGGCTGCAGGTCGCGATGTAAAACGCTCTGGCGATGGGCGTAATCCAGGGCAGCGGCGATCTGTGCGGCGGCGAGCAGGGCGGTGCGCAGCGGAAGGTTCCTGTCCTGGCGTTCGAGATCGCTCAGCAGGTCCGCCAGCGTGTGGCCCACGATGTGGTCGGTGACCAGGAAGAGCGCTTCGTGTTCCACGTCCAGCCCCACCTCCTCGATAGGCAGGATCGCGGGATGTTCCAGGCGCGGCAGCCGCTGTATCTCTTGCACGAACCGGCGGCGGAAGTCGGCCTTTTCGCTCAGTTCTTCGGACATGACCTTGAGGGTCACCAGCTTGTGGGTCTCCAGATCCAGAGCCTGGTACACAGCGCCAAACGTCGTCTGCGCCAGCAGCGCTCTGAGATGATAATGGGAGAGTCGCCGTCCGATAAGGTTAGTCACGTGTCACTCGCGTTGTCCGCTCATTCCTGGAACAGTAGTTGATAGCTGGTATGCGCCGGCTTGTTGGCGTCGATGAGCCGCTCAATGACGGTGCGATTCACCTGCCGCTCGGGCAGAGGGATTCTGACGAGGAAGGTGAATGGGTCCAGACCGGGACTGGTGTCGTCAATTTCTGGCGCTTTGCCCGTGTAGATTTCCAGCAGGCGACGCAGGGCCCAGACGGTGCCGCGGCGGCTGTAAATTTTATGAGCGTCGGCGAGAAGCTCGCGGCGGCTCTCTTCGCTCCACGATTCGTCGAAGGCAAGATCGAACCAGCCTGCCAGCCAGGGTAGAAAGTCCACCGGGGCGGTGCGCGGGTCCAGAAACAGGTCAAAATTGTCTACGTTCCACTTTATAGGAGCGAGGATTGACTCCAGAAGCGCCAGGAAGCGGATAATAAAGTCGTTGCCGTTGCCCCAGTAGATGTCGGGTAAATACTTGATGTAGCTGCTGTGGCTGAGGCTGAGGCCGGGCGGTGGCCGATAGCCGTCATCGTGGCCGTTTGCCGGCGGGCGGCGCGGCGGGCGAGGCGGCGATCCGAACGCCGCTCCCTGGGCGCCAAGCGCCGAGGGGTCGACAATGGCCGTCGCTTCCCAATCATCGTCAGGTGGTTGCTCGCTTTCGGGCAAAGCGTCCAGGTCGGCGTCCCACCCTTCCCAGTTGTTCCACCCTTCCTGGTCATCCTCGCCGGCGCCAATCGGTTCCAGCCCCGGCGCTGGCTCTGCCTCTGTAGACGGGCCGGATGGTTCCGCAGGCGTTGCGGGTTCGGCCGCCGGCGCTTCGCTCGGGGGCGGGGCCAGCTCGACCCGTTCGTAGAGCATCCAGAAGGCGCCGATTTCGACGACGTCGCTGGGCTCCAGCAGGATCGGCGTCTCGGGCTCAATTGTCTGGCGGTTGACGATGGTGCCGTGCGTGCTGCCCAGGTCCACAATGCTGCAAGCTGCGCCCTCGCACTCCAGGCGCGCGTGGCGGCGCGAGACCAGGGGATGAATGAAGTTGAGGTCGTTGTCTGCGTGGCGCCCGATGGTCGTCTTTCCCTGAGGAACGACGAAGGTTGTGGACATCTGGGGGCCACTTATCTTGAGTTGATGTCTGACGGTTTCTGCCATCGTCTGAGTCTGTGTCTCTTAAGAAATCGGATGTCTTCAGGTATTGCTTCTACCATCTTAGTTGCATTGGAGACATCCGATTTCCTATAGTGATTGGCCGGGCTCTGCCGAGCCTCAGGCGAATGTGACTTCATGGATGCCGGAGGCGATGGTGCCGTGCCCCACGACGTCGACTGTTTCTACCGCTTCGCCGCGTGGCCCGTCTCCGGCGGTAGTCACGAATATCTCAATTTTGGAGAGGAACTCGACGCCGGGCACGCCCTGCAGGGCCTGGTAGACGTCGGAGATAACCAGGTTGCGGCCGAAGGGCCAACCTTTGCCGTCCGGCCCGCCGACGAGGGGGTTCAGGAAACGGTAAAGGCGTTCCAGAACGGCGTCTTCCACGCGGGCGTGGTTGGTGCTGGCGTCGGCGCGCACCGCGGCGCGCACGGCGACCCAGTGGTAGACCGGCTCGCGGATGTCCAGGCGTGATGTGAGCAGTCGCCGCCGGTTCAGGTAGGCAACAAGGCGATCATACGTTTCATCCCGTTTCAACTCCAGATCTTCCTGGGTGGGACGCAAGAGCCGCTCGGCGTCCGCGATGTGGGGGATGATCAGAACGTAAATCTGGCCGGGAATGACGCGGCTTTCGCGCGAGGGCCGGGGCTGCAGGCACTTGACGCGGTGCCGATCCCAGCCGGTGTCACGCAACGCCTGCCGGGTCAGGAACTCGAAATCGGCTTCGGTGACGGCGCGCTCGCGCGAGCGCAGCAGGGCGGGCACGCGCATGGCGGCTGCTTCCACCGTCTCGGCGTCCAGACCGTTGACGGCCGGTTCGCGGTTGTTGACTTCGGAGATGTAGGGGATGGCCGTCTTTAGCGTGTTGAGCACGCCGGCCTGCACGTTGCCCTCCAGGCCGCCGCCGGAGCGGTAGGAGCGGAACACCAGCCGCGCACCGCGTGCGGGGATACGTCCGTAGCGACGCATGTCGCCGTCTGGCTGGCGCACGGCGGGGCCAAATCGCAACTCGCCGCTATTGCTATCCAGCGTATAGTGCCGGTCTTCCGGCCCGGATTGTGAGAAATCGGGCACCTCGGTCCAGGGCACAGGTTGCCCGTTCTCGTAGACCAGCAGGTGCTCGTGCTCTTCGCGTTGCAGGACGGGCGTCGCCTGCAGGCTGAAGGTCTGTCCCGGCGAGCCATCGCTTTCTCCCAGCGCTTCCTGTTTGATCACTTCGGCGTGCGAAGCGTAGGTGCTGCCGCCCCAGCTGGAGACGTTGACCTGGTCGAGACGCGGTGTGTTGCGGTATGGGCGCATGCCGTTGGTGAACTCGTTTTCGTAGCGCAGCCGCAACCGCACCCAGTATAAATTATGGTCGTCTATCCTGGCTTTCCCTATTTCGGGGAGGTGCAGACGGACGCGTCCGGAGACGTTGAGACCCTGTGTGGTGTCCTCGCCGTCGTCAAGCTGGCAGGGCTGCCAGGGATCGTCGAGCGAGCCGGTGGAGGATTCCCAGATATAAGGCGGTAGGGAGGGGTCAATGCCCGCGCCGCCGGATGGGTCGCACGCCAGCTCGAAACCCAGGATATGGTGGCTGACGTCGTTGGAAAAGCCGAAATAGAGGGCGTCCCCTTCCTGTGGACGGTCAGAGAAGGCGGCTACGTTTTCCAGCCCACGCTCCACGCGGCGGGCTTCGAACGAAACGTACTCGCGCTCTTCGTCATCATCTTCATAGCGGTGCGAAAGCACGGCTGTGAGGCGCGGCGGGGCCACGATGAAATCCTCGTTGGTGGTGAAAATGATCGAACGCTCCGTTTCCGTCTGGGTGCTGGCCACTTCCGTGCCGGCAGGAATAGAGACAGGCATGTCCTGGGGGGAGGAGAGCCAGAAGGTGACGAAGGCGCGCGCGGGCACCGCTTCTTTCAACGAAATGCCCAGCATCTCCATGAATTTCACGTAATGGCGGTCGGGTACCCGGTTCAGCCGGTAGAGAATCATATCCGTCATCCAGGCGAATAACTCGATCATGGTCACGCCGGGATCGCTGACGTTGTGGTCCGTCCACTCTTTAATGTAGTAAGGGATGCGCTTTTTGGCTTCGTCGACGATGTCCTGAAAATGACGGTCGTCTAATTTAGGTGCGGCCAGAGGCATAGAGATCTCCCGTTAAAAGCTTGATGTTTCCTGTTCCTCAGGGATCAGGTAGAAAGGATAGACGAGGCTGCGCTCGTCCTTGGTCGCCTTAATCTGGTACTGAATATCGATGAGCAGTCGCCCGTTCCGTTGGGAGTCGACGCGGGCGGAGACGTCGGTCACGTTGATGCGCGGCTCCCACATACCCAGCGCCTCTTCCACGAAGCGGCACGCTTCGGCCGCGGTCTGGGCGTTATTGGGTGCGAAAATCAGCTCGTGTATGCGACAACCGAAAGCAGGTCGCATCACGCGCTGCCCGGGCGCAGTCATCAGGATGATGCGTATGGACTGCTCTATTTCGTTGCGCTCTGTGGTCAGGGCCAGGCCGCCCTGTGGTCCCACACGGGGCGGGAAGACCCACCCAGAGCCGATGATTTTGTCGTAATCCTGAGCCATTCGACGGCGTTCCTTCGTCAGCCTACTTGGTGTTGACGGTGGTCTGTCCGGGGTTTGTGACGTTGATCACGCCCCCCCACGTGCACATCAGCTTGCAGGTATTGTTGAGCGCCGGTTTTTTACCGATGGTCACGGTGGGCGAGCCGGGCGCCCAGGGTGCAGGGGTCACCGGTATGCACGGCTGGGGCGTCAGGACGCCCGAGGCGGATGCAGTGGCGGACGCTACCTGCGGATTGCTGACGGTGGTGCACATGCCAAAGGGCATCACGTTTACCATGGGTTTATTGTCCATAATCGTGGCGGCGGGGCGCTTGCTGCCGTTGACCCGGCTGTCGGGTAACACGATCAGCGGGCTGGGCGTGGTGCCGAAACTACACTGCAGCGTCGCTCCCATTACAACTTGTTGTGGCATTGCTATCCTCCTAATTCAGGTTGACCATGGCGCCCTTGATGTTAACGGGGCCATTTGCTTTCACATCTAATATGCCGCCGGCCTCCAGCGAGAGGTTGCCGGTTGCTTTGACTTCGACGTTGCCGTTGCTTTGCACAGAGACTTTGGAGCCGCTGTCGTTCATGGTGACGCTGTTGCCGGCGCTGCTCTTGATTTCGATCTTCTTGCCCTGATCGTCCAGGGTGACCTTGTGACCGGCGGAGCTGGCAATCTCGATCTTTTTGTTGGCGTCATCCAGCGTCACTTTATGACCGCCGGTGGTTACGATTTCGACCTTCTTATCGGCGTTGTCGTAGAGGACGATGGCGTGCCCTTTGCGCGAGCGCCAGGTCCGTACCAGGGAGCGCTCGCCCTGCTTGGCGCCTGTCCCTTCTGGAGGCGGCTTTTTCTTGTTGCTCCACAGGCCGCCGAGCACGACCGGAAAGTTGATGTCGCCCTGCTCGAAGGCCACGACGACTTCGTCGTTGACGTCCGGTATGTTATCAAATCCGGCGTCAGGGCCGGCGCCGGCGCTGGCCACGCGGGCCCAGGTGCTTTCATGTTCTTCGGTCATCCAGGGGAACTTGACCTTGACGCGTCCTTCCTTATTGGGATCGTCGTTGTTGGTGACCACCGCAGTGACAACGCCGGGCCAGCGACGACCTGGCTCCTGGCGTTGGGCCTGCTCGGCCAATGTGCCGGTGCGTGTGCCGCGCACGGTGAAGGTGGTTTTCAGGTAGCGCTCGGAATAGACGTGAGTGGCGCTGGTGACCATGTAGGTGCCGCTAAACCGCTGGCCCAGGTCCTCCAGCTTGACCGTCTTGCCGGCGACGACGTCCGGGCGGTTGAGGGCGATTCCTTCGGCCTCGACAAACGCGCCGCTGAGCTCGTCCAATCGCGCCTGTGCAATGTTGTTTGCTTCGGCCTGGTTGGTCACCGGATGGTCGACCACGACCACCTTGCCCGCACCGAAGGTGCTGGCCCAACTGGCGCCGTTTTTTGATTCGCCGGTGCTGGGATAGAGCTTGCCGGAGGAAGCCTTGCCTACGATGGCTTCTTGCTTCTGAGGATCCCAGCCACGGACAATGACCTCATCCACCTGTTCCGCCAGTGTCATGCGCGGGCGGAAGAAAAGCAGATCTTTCTGGCGTTCGAGGGTGACGCCACTGCTGCCGGTGCGCGGTTTGCGGAAATAGAGCTTGCCGTCCGCCACAAAGCACTCGTAGCCGATACGCCAGGCGCGTTGCATCAGGAAAGCCAGATCGCTCTGGTTATCCTGGTAAATGTGCTCGTAGACGGTGCTGGTGCTGTCCACGTCGGCGCTCAGCCCGGCGGTGCTCGCAATCTGAGTGGCCAGGTCGCTATCTTTCTGGTTGAGGTAGGAGCAGCTTTTGGTTTCCCGATACAGGCGGTGGGATCTGTCGTAACCGGACACCACCACCTCGCAGGCAGCGTCCTGATCGAAAATTGGCTCCAGCGCCGTGATTTCGCCTTTGATAAGGGTGTGCTTCGTATCGGCGTCGTCGGAGACGGTCACTTCGATGGTCTTGGTAAGGTTGATGCTGGGGTCGTCCAGCAGTTCCAGCTCTGGATCGAGGAAGTGCAGCGAGAACATGCCCGGAAGGTGGGTATTTTGATCGACGACAACTCTGGTGAGCAAGGCCATTTTCTCGCCGGACAGCGGCGACCCGTCTATCTTTATGAAGATGTCGTTGGTTAGCGGTCGATCCTGTGTCATAAGCTCCTGTTCTGCCTTCCGGGATACCAGACTTACACTTCTTCGGGAATGACGATTTGTTGCCCTGTGCGCAGCATCAGGGGGTCGTCGATGTCGTTGTAATCGGCGATCAGACGCCACTTCTTGGTGTCGCCGTACTCTTCATCGGCGATGAGATCCAGGCGGTCGCCGGCGCGCACCGTGTGTACTCGCTGCAGCGGCCCACCACCTGACGTGGGGTTCTGTCGCGGATAGTCCGACGGATCGCGGCTTTGCTGAAATTCGATGTGTACTTTGGCGCGAACCGGGATTCCTTCTTTGTCAAAGAGGGTGAAGTGGTGCGACATCTCCTTGATCACAGCCACAAAGTAGAGGCTGCCCCACTTAAACGCCACCTCAGGCGGATCGGGCGTGTTCTCCCCTTTGGGGGCCATGAAGGACCACAATTTGTTGGTCGTTTCCAGCAGGTTCTCGCCCGTTTCATAAGTGTCGAAGATGAGGTCGATGCCCAGCGTCTGTACGTCTGAGCCCACGAATTTCATCGTCGGCGCTTTGCCGGAGACGCCCATCACTGCTTCGAAGCGATTGGTCTTCTTGATCGTATATTCGTAGGGATTGAACATGCAGTGAACTTTGGTCGTCGCCGGCTTTTCAATGTCATAGATGACGGCGGCGGTTAAACCACTACGTGTTTTGTTCGCTGCTGTTCCGTCTGCCATATCTTATACTCCTACCGTCGTCCTCGTTCGCGTTCCCACTCGATGGCCAGTCGCCGGCGTAGATCGCTGTAGACGCGCCGGGCCAGCTCGTCGACGTCAATTTCCGGCGCGGGCGCTTCTCCTTTGGTCTCTCTTTCCTCTATGGACTCCACGGCGGACGAGGGGCGTCTCCTGTGACTTCCTATGTCAAACTTTGCGCCCTCATTCGACTCAGAACCGTCTGTCCTCACTCGTTGCACCGTCGCCGGGCCGTCTTGCGCCTCAGTGCTATCTGCGCCTGGCGCATCGGATACCTGCTCGGCAGGGGGCGGCGCTTCGGCGGCGGCGATGGCCCGGCTGATTTGCTCCTGCCGGGAGACGCGCCGCATCATTCTCGGCGGCGCGCTGTCGCCACTATCCTCTGGCGCGGGCTGCATCGTCGCTCCCTCTTGCCGCGCCGGCTGCAAAATGTGCTGCGGGTCGCCGTCCCCAGGCGCCCGCTGCCGCCGCGGCGCCGCTTCGGCCGGAGCGGGGGTCCGTTGGATCGCCGGCGCTTCTGCCACTGCCGGAGCCGGGCGCAGTGACGCCGGCGTGTCGCCGCCTGTCTGCTCGGGCCACGTCGTCTGCCACCGGGGGTCGTGGCCTGCCAGATCTGGGCTCTTTGTCCGCGTGGGCGCCGGGCTCGGGCTGCGTTGCACCGTTGTGCCCTGCGGCGGCTCGCTCCGCGGTCGAGATACGCTCGGCGACGGCCTTGAAGCAGCCGGCGATGAGGGAACTCCTGGCGAGGGGGCGGCGCGCTGCGTTGGCGCTTCGCGCTGTGATATCGTTTCCCCCTGTGAAGTAGCCGGCGCGCGTTGCGCCGTCGCCGGTTCAGTCTGTGGCTGTGTGGTTGGTGGCGGCGCGAGGCGCGCCTGAACCGGCTCGGTGGCGGGAGGGGCCGGCCTGGCGCCGCTGGGCGCACGCTGTTCGCCGGAGACCGGAGCCGGTGCGGCCTCTGTCGACGCTTCCGCGCGGGCGATAGCCCGTTGCACGTTGCCTGCTGCTGCGGTTGGCGCGGCAGGCTCCCGCGGCGCTCGCGGGCCGGCGGGGGGCGGCGGTGTCTCGGCGGGCGTGTCGCCGGATGGCGCCCGCTCTTCGCCGGGGTCGTCCGGGTGCAGGCGGCGAGCGACGACCGCCGGCTCCTCGCTGCGAGCCTGTGGTTGCGCGGCGCCGCCGCGCGCCGCGTCCTCGTGCGGCGCCTCTGTCGTCTGTGGTTCCTCTGTTACCGGCGGCTCAGGCTGTTGTGGCGTATCAGGCGTCCCCTGCGGCGCACGCTGGACGGGAGCATCTGTGTCCGGCGCAGAGGGGGGCGAGCCAGGTGCGGGACGTGCAGGGTCACCGCCGGCAGTGGTGTGGGGGTCGGTGGGGACGCTGTCCCGCGGCTGAGATTGCGCCGCGGGCGCGCTCCCAGTTTGTGAGGGAGGCGCTTCTGCGGCCTCGATGGCGCGCGCTATGGCGTCCGGTGTCGCCGGCGTCTGTGCCTGTGGCGTGTCCTGCGGCGCAGACGGTCCCTCGTCCGGCTCTGCCGTGTGCTCGGCCGGTTCTACCGGCGTCTTTGGCGGCGCTGCCGGGTCAGATGTTGGCGGAGGTGTTTCTGTCTGTGCAGCCGTTTCGTTCTCCAGCGGTGCGGCTTCTGAAATCTGGGG
>JBMCFH010000033.1:0-24164 GCA_048620455.1 Chloroflexota bacterium
GGGCCGCCGCGCTGGCTGCCCCCGTTGCCCATCATGCGCCGGGCCTTGGCCACGTCCGTCTCGTACTTCAAAAGGACGGTCAGCGTGTTGCGCAGCGTCTCTTCGTCAATCTGCTTGGCGTTCAAAGTCACCAGCGCCCGCGCCCAATCCAGCGTCTCGCTGATGCTGGGCACCTTGCGCAGGTCCATGTTGCGCAACTGCTGCACCACTTCCACCGCCTGCTGCGCCAGTTGCGGCGACAGGCCGGGCACCTTCAGCCGCACAATATCGATTTCGGCGTCACGGGTAGGATAATTGACAAATAAGTACAGGCAGCGCCGCTTGAGCGCTTCGCTCAACTCGCGCGTGTTGTTGCTGGTCAGCAGCACCATCGGCTGGTGCCTGGCGCTGATCGTTCCCAGTTCCGGAATGCTGACCTGGAAGTCGCTGAGCACCTCCAGGAGGAAAGCTTCAAACTCCACGTCGGCGCGGTCTATCTCGTCGATGAGCAGAACGACCGGTTTATCTGAGGTAAGTGCAGTAAGCAGGGGACGGGGCAAGAGGAAGTTCTCAGAGAAAAAGACATCTTCTTCCTGGGCCAGGCGACCGGCGGCTTCCGAGAGGCTGCTGGCGTCGCCCAAAAAGTCGTGCAGCGTGTCGCGCAACAATTGCGTGTACAGCATCTGCTTGGCGTATTCCCACTCGTAGAGCGCCTTGCTCTCATCCAGCCCTTCGTAACATTGCAGGCGCACCAGAGGAAGGTCCAACGCGCCGGCCCACGCCTTCGCCAGCTCCGTCTTACCCACGCCCGCCGGCCCTTCGGCCAGGATTGGTTTGCACAGGGACTGGGCCAGGTAGACGACGGTGCCAATCTCTTCAGACGCGATGTATTGCTGCTGGCCAAGCCGTTCACGGACATCGTTGATATCTTGGAACATCACCTTGCCTCCAATTGTTAAACGCGACTCCGCACCGGTTCGCACCGGCCCCCTATTTGGGTTCTGATTGTAAAACAGAGTGATCTAAATGTAAACTAGACCAAAGTTTGGGTTAAAAAAGACTAAGCATCCAGATTTTCTGGTATTTTGCACCGTCCGGACGGATAAACATGGCTCAAAAAGTAGAAAACCCGACGCCCATTTCGGGAAAGACCGGCCTGCTGGGACTCCTCGGCTGGCCCGTGGCACACAGCTTCAGCCCCGCCATGCACAACGCCGCTGCCCGCGCGCTGGGCCTGGACGTGGTATACGTGCCCCTGCCCGTGCACCCGGGACAGGTAGAGGCGGCGCTGCGCGGCCTGCTCGCTCTGGGCTTCCTGGGCGCCAACGTCACCGTCCCCCACAAGAAAGCCGTGATCCCTCTGCTGGACGACGTAGACCCCGCCGCCCGCGCCATCGGCGCCGTCAACACGATCAGCATCAGTCGAGAATCAGACGGCAGACCGCAGACGGCAGACCCCAGACGGCAGACCGCAGACGACCAAAGTGCTCACGCTCCAGTCTCCAATCTCCAATCCCCAATCTCCAATCAACTAACCGGCTTCAACACCGACCACGCCGGCTTCCTCGCCGATCTCCAATCACACGACGTCGCACTACCCGGCCGCGACTGTCTGGTGTTAGGCGCCGGCGGCGCGGCGCGCGCTGTGGTCTACACCCTGGCCCAGGCCGGCGCGCGCGTGCACATCTACGCCCGGCGCCCGGCGCAGGCCCAACAACTGGTCGCCGACCTCGGCTCTCATCTACAGGATCCGGTATTGGTCGCCCGGCCCTGGGACGCGCTGGCGCACGCAGGCCGATTTCGCGCGCCGCTGGTCGTCAACACCACGCCGGTGGGCATGTACCCGCACGTCGACGCCTCCCCCTGGCCTGGCGACACGGCCTTCCCACCAAGCGCGGTCCTTTACGACCTCATCTACAATCCGCGCCAGACGCGGCTGATGCAGCAGGCCCAGGCTGCCGGCAGCCGGGCCATCAACGGACTGGGCATGCTGCTGCAGCAGGGCGCGCTCGCTTTTGAGCTCTGGATGGGGGTGCGTCCGCCTTTGGAGGTTATGGCGGCAGAGATTGGAGATTAGAGATCAGAGATCGGGTGGCAGGTTACAGGTTACAGGTTTCAGATTAGCAGGTTACGGGTTGCGGTCTGCAACCAGCGCACCCAAATATACCAATACACTAATCAACCAATAAACCAGTAGACCACACATAGAAAGCATCCCTGCAAGATCACCTATGCTATAATGTCATTCTGCAGTCTTGAACGTCTTTTAACGGCCCAATTCTGTATCCTGGGGGGATGTGAGGCACATCATGAAAAATAAAAGATTGGCACAGCTATCTCTACTGGTCTTCCTGTTGTTTTCCTTCCTGGCCTCAATGCCGGCGGGGGCGGATCACACGGCCGAGCCGGCGAGCGTAACCATTGCGGGGAGTTTGCAGAGCGAACTTGGCTGCGGCGGCGATTGGCTGGCGGACTGTGCGTCGACCCATCTGGCATATGACGCCGCAGACACGATCTGGCAGGAAACCTTTTCGTTGCCCGCCGGCGACTGGGAGTATAAGGCCGCTCTGAATGATGATTGGGCGGAAAATTACGGAGCCAACGCCACCGCGGACGGCGACAACATCGGCCTCTCGCTATCTGGAGCCGGCGACGTCAAATTCTACTACGATCACGAGACGCATTGGATAACGGACAACCACAACGCCGTCATCGCCACCGTGCCCGGCAGCTTCCAGAGCGAGCTCGGCTGTCCGGACGACTGGCAGCCCGACTGCCTGCGAAGCTGGTTGCAAGATCCGGACGGCGATGGCACTTACAGCTTCAGCACCTCGGAGATACCACCCGGCGATTACGAAGCCAAAGTGGCCATCGACGAATCCTGGGCCGAAAACTACGGGCAGGGCGGCGCGTTCGATGGCGCGGATATCCCCTTTACGGTCCCCGCCAATACTCGCTCCGTGACCTTCGAGTACGATCCCTCAAGCCACGTCCTGGACATTGTCGTCGATGCCGAAGGGCACGCCCACGACAACAACGTAGAGTACTTCGGGCTGGGGCACAATTCACACGACGACCTTTACCGCGTGCCTTTTGGCGCCATCACGCCGGGCACAGAGCTGACGCTGCGTTTTCGCACCTATCACCAGGACGTCACCGGCGTGCGCGTGCGCTTCTGGGACACGGCGCGCAACGGCCAATTCTTCCACGATATGGAGATAGCCGCCGCCGGCGTCTCCTGCTACGACGAGGCGCAACCGGACGAGCTGTGCGACTTCTGGGAAACAACCTATACGCCAGACGAGCCCACGACGCTCTACTACCGCTTTATCGTCAGCGACGGCACGGCGACGGCCTACTATGACGACGACGCCTTCCGCGACGGCGGCTGGGGCGAGGCCACGCCGCAGCTTGAGGATGAGGGATACGTCGTCACCGTCTACGATGAGGACTTTGACGCCGTCGAATGGCTGCAAGACGGCCTCGTCTACCAGATCTTCCCCGACCGCTTCCGCAACGGTCGCGCCGACAACGATCCCTCGCCCGACGAGCCGCGCTACGGCTATCCTCCGCAGGAATTGGATCAGATTATCGTTAAAGCGTGGGACGAGTTGCCGGAAGGCTACTGCCGCTTCTATGAAAACCCCGCCGAACCGTGCGAGGAAGCCCCGCGCGGACGCGATTACTTTGGCGGTGACCTGCGCGGCGTGCAGCAGCGGCTGAACTATCTGGAAGCGCTGGGCGTCACAGCCATCTACTTCAACCCGGTTTTCGAAGCCGCTTCCAATCACGCTTACGACACTCAGGATTACTACAGCATCGATCACTTCTTCGGCACCAATAAGGAGTTCGAGCAGCTTGTGAAGATGGCCGACCAGCGCGGCATGCGCATCATCCTCGACGGCGTCTTCAACCACGTCTCTTCGGATAGCCCCTACTTCGACCGTTACGGCCACTTCGACGACGTGGGCGCCTGTGAGAGCGTGGATTCGCCCTACCGCGACTGGTTCGTTTTCCGTCCCGAGCCCGGCGGCCCCTGTGTGGGCCCCGACGGCCCCAACACCATGACCTACGACGCCTGGTTTGGCTTCGACAGCCTGCCGGTGCTCGACAAGGAGAACTCCGAGGTACGCGACCTGGTTTACGCCGCCGATGACGCCGTGGCCCGCTACTGGCTGGAGCAGGGCGCGAGCGGCTGGCGCCTGGACGTTATGAACGACCCCTCCTTCCCTGCTGAGTTCTGGCCCGAGTTCCGCCAGGCGGTGCAGGAAACGGACGAGGAGGCGGTGATTATTGGCGAGCTATGGAAGAAGTTCGACGTGCTGCCCTTCATTCACGGCGACCGCGCGGACACAGCCATGAACTACCGCTTCCGCAACGCCGTGCTGGGCTTTTTCGGCACAGTAGACGACAAAGGATTTGTGGACGACGGGCAGTCAGACCAGCCGCCGTCCCTCTTTGCGCGCAAGCTGACCTCGATCCGCGAGGATTACCCGGACGCCACGTACTACACGCTGCTCAACCTGCTGGACAGCCACGACACGCAGCGCATCCTGTGGTCGCTGACGCCGGGCGAGCGCAATCGCCAGGACAGGGAGTTCAATGCGGACAACGTGGCCCACGGCAAACAGATGCTGCGCCTGGCGACGGTGGTGCAAATGACGGTGCCCGGCGCGCCGACCATCTATTATGGCGATGAAGTGGGCGTCACGGGAGACGACGACCCCGACGACCGGCGCACCTTCCCCTGGGACGGCGACGGTCCGCAGGGCGCGGGCGGCGATCTGTCGCTGCTGGACCATTACCGCTCGCTCACCGAGCTGCGCCGCCAGAACCCCGTCTTCCGCGAGGGCCAGCTGACCTTCCTTCTGCTCGACGACGAGGCGCGCAGCTTTGCCTATCTGATGCGCACGGCGGATGAGGCTGCGTTGGTGGCCCTCAACCGTTCCGATGAAACACAGGCCCTGTCCATCGATCTGCAGAGCCGGCTGCCGGACAACGTCGCCCTCTACGACGCGCTGGGCGGCCTTTCGCCGCTGGTCGCAAGCGACGGCGTGTTGACCCTGACGCTGCCGCCGCTGAGCGCCGCGGTGTTGCTGCCGGAGACGGGCCAGGACCTTCTGGCCCCGGTCGCGCCCACGAACCTGCAGGTGACGGACGAGGGCGCAACGTCGCTCTCGCTGCAGTGGGGCGCCGTCGCCGACGCCGCTGCCTACCGCGTCTATCGCAGCCCGTTGAGCGGCGGCGGGTACGTGCCGGTGGCCGAGGTCACGGATCCCGCTTTCGTCGACGAAGGAGTGGAAACCGGTCGCCGCTACTACTACGTCGTGCGCGCCGTGGACGCCGCGGGCAACGAAGGGGCGCGTTCCAACGAAGCGCAAGGACTGCCTCACTACACCATCGGCTGGGCCAACCTGCAGTGGCCGCCCACCATCGACCACACCATCAGCGCCGTGCAGCGCACGGAGAACATCTACGGCCAGGTGTGGATCGACGGTGTGACCTCCCAACCGGGACCCACACCCACGCTGCTGGCCCAGGTAGGCTTTGGGCCGGAAGGCAGCAACCCGGCAAGCGACGCCGGCTGGAGTTGGGTAGATGCAGAATTCAACGTGGACGCGGGCAACAACGACGAGTTCGCCGGCAGCCTTCTGCCGGAGGAAACCGGCACTTTTGACTACGTCTATCGTTACTCTACCACCGGCGGCCGCGACTGGTTCTATGCAGACCTGAACGGGCCTATCGGCACAGACGCGCTGCCGGCCGACCCCGGCAAGCTGACCGTCGTGCCCAGCGCCGACGATGTCCCACCTGCTGCGCCCACGGGCCTGCGCGTGGTCAGCGCGTCGCCCGACGGCGTGGAGCTGGCCTGGGATCCCGTTGTGGGTGACCCAACGCTCCACGGCTACGAGGTGCGCCGCAGTGACACGAGCGGTGGGCCCTACGAAACGTTGGCTCTGGTCAGCGGGCAGACGAGTTACGTGGATCCGGCGGTGGTTACGGGAGAGACGTACTACTACGTCGTGCGCGCCGTGGATACGTCCTTCAACCGTTCTCCTGATTCGGAGGAGGTATCGGCCACGGCGCAGCTACGGCTGGTGGACATCACCTTCCGCGTCACCGTGCCCGAGCACACGCCGGCGGACGCTCAGGTCTACATTGCGGGCACGCTGCACCTGCTGGAAGGCGGCCTTCCGGAATGGGATCCGGGTGGGGTGGCCTTACAACAAACGGCGGACAACGAGTGGTCCGTTACTCTGCAGGGCGCAGAGGGCGTGCAACTGGCGTACAAGTACACTCTGGGCACCTGGGAACTGGTAGAAAAGGGCGCAGAGTGTGAAGAGCTGGCCGACCGGCAACTGACGCTGGATTATGGCTCAGACGGCCAACAGGAGGTGCTGGACACGGTATTGAACTGGCGCAACGTCGACCCTTGTGGTAACTAAGTGCATAAGTGGAAGGAACCCATAGCCCCGGCAGGAGAGGATGTTGGTTTGTCCCCACTGCCCCATCTCGTGAATCAATCAGGAGGACGTTTTGAATAAGTCACGCAAATATTCAGCCCTTTTTACCCTTGTAGTGGCGCTGCTTTTTGCAGCAGCCATGGGCACACAGGCGCAGGGAATCGCCAGCGCGGCGGCCCCTGATCTGTTTTTCTCGGAGTATATAGAGGGGAGCAGTAACAATAAGGCTCTCGAAATATACAATGGTACCGGCGCTACCATCGATCTTGCCGCAGACGACTACAATGTGCAGATGTTTTTCAACGGGAGCTCCAGCGCAGGTCTGACAATTGATCTGCAGGGCACCGTCACCGACGGAGACGTTTTCGTCCTCGCCCATAGCAGCGCCGTTCCAGAAATTACTTCGCAGGCCGACCAGACAAACGGCGCTGGCTGGTATAACGGCAACGACGCCGTCGTGCTGCGCAAGGGAACAGAGATCGTTGACAGCATCGGCCGAGTTGGTGAGGACCCGGGCAGCCAATGGGGTTCCGGTGACGCAAGCACGGAGGACAACACGTTGCGTCGCCAGGCTGACGTCTGCCAGGGCGATACAGATACTTCGGACGCGTTCGATCCCGCAGTTGAGTGGGACGGCTTCCCTGTGGACACCTTTGATGGACTGGGCGCGCACACGGCTTCCTGTAATGGCGACCCGCCCGAGCCTGACGATCCCGTCATCAACGAATTCGTCTTCAACCACACTGGCGCCGATACTCACGAGTACGTGGAGATCTTCGGCACGCCCAATGCCGATTACTCCACCTACGCCGTGTTGCAAATCGAAGGTGATGGCGACGGCGCCGGCGTAATCGACAGCGTACACACGGTCGGTGTGTCCGACGCCAACGGGCTATGGACGACCGGTTTTCTGTCCGGCGACTTCGAAAACGGCACTGTAACGCTGCTTCTGGTCGAAGAATTCACGGGAAGTGCGGGCGACGGTCTGGACAGCGACAATGACGGCGTCCTGGATGTAGAACCCTGGACGCGCGTCGTGGACGACGTGGCCGTTTCCGACGGCGGCGCGGATGATCGAACATACGCCGGCACAGTATTGGCCGGCGGCTTTGACGGCGTCTCCTTCACGCCCGGCGGTGCCTCACGCATCCCCAACGGTGCAGACACGGATACCGTCGACGACTGGATGCGCAACGATTTCGACGGCGAAGGGTTGCCCGGATTCACGGGCACGCCAGAGGCTGGCGAAGCGCTGAACACGCCGGGGGCGCTTAACGCCGAGGGAAGCGCGCCACCGGACAGCAACGTGATTATCAACGAAGTCGACTCTGATACGCCCGGAGCAGACAACCTGGAGTTCGTGGAGCTGTACGACGGCGGGGATGGCAACACGTCGCTGGATGGGTTGGTTGTCGTCTTCTTCAACGGCGCCTTCGACACATCTTACGCAGCTTTTGATCTGGATGGTCACACCACCAACGGAGATGGTTACTTCGTGCTGGGCAACGAGGCAGTAAGCCCGGCACCCGCGATCACCTTCAACAACGGCCTGCTGCAGAATGGCCAAGACGCAGTAGCCCTCTACAGTGCCGACGGTAGCGACTTCCCCGGCGGCACGGAAGTGACGACCGAGAACCTGGTGGACGCCATCGTCTACGATACAAATGAAGCCGACGATCCCGATTTGCTCGTATTGCTAAACGACGGGCAGCCACAGGTAAATGAGGGCGGTGAAGGGTCTTCGGCCGACGACTCCAACCAGCGCTGTCCCAACGGCGCAGGCGGCGCCCGCAATACGGACGCATACGTCCAGGCGCCACCCACTCCCGGCGCAGCCAACGACTGCGAAGACGACGGCGACGACGATGTCGTAATCGGCGCCTGCGGCGACCCCGCCACCTTCATCCACGAGATTCAGGGCAGCGGCGCCACCAGCCCCATGGAAGGCGACAGCGTCGTTATTGAAGGCGTCGTGGTCGGCGACTTCCAGAACAACGCCGAACCTGACGACGGCGACCTGAATGGTTTCTTCGTACAGGAAGAGGATGCCGACGCAGATGGCGATCCCGCTACGTCCGATGGTATGTTCGTCTTTTCGGGCGGCCTGGACGACGTCAGCGTTGGTCAACAAGTGCGTGTCGCGGGTACCGTGGATGAGTTCGGCTTCTCCGGCTCGCTGATAACCGAACTGACCGACGTAAGCGACCTGCTGATATGTGGGGACGCTGAACTGCCCACTGTGACCGAGATCGAACTGCCGGTCACGGACATTAGCGACTTCGAACGCTACGAAGGGATGTATGTGCGCTTCCCGCAGGAGCTGGTTATCGCCGAGTACTTCAACTATGATCGCTTTGGTGAAATCGTGCTGGCCCTACCCCTGGGCGAAGACGAAGACGGCGGGCGACCGCAGCAGCCCACGGCCATCGCCGAGCCGGGCGCCGACGCCGCAGCCATCGCAGAAGCCAACGCGCTGCGACGCATCACACTGGATGACGGCCGCACGGCCCAAAACCCGGACCCGGCCATCCACCCCAACGGCAATGAGTTCACGCTGGACAACAAGTTCCGCGGCGGCGACATTGTCCAGAACGCCACCGGCGTGATGGACGATGCGTTCGGCCTCTACCGTATCCAGCCCACTGAGCAACCAACGTACACGCCCGCAAACCCGCGCCCGGCAGCACCGGAAGACGTAGGCGGTAGCCTGACGGTGGCCAGCTTCAACGTGCTCAACTACTTCACCACCATCGACGATGGCCAGGACACGTGTGGACCGACGGGTGGCCAGGAATGTCGCGGTGCCGACACTCCCGAAGAGCTTGAGCGCCAGCGAACGAAGATCATCGCCGCGCTGTCGGAGATGGACGCGGACGTCGTGGGCCTGATCGAGCTGGAGAACAATCCGGGCGATGTACCGGTGGCCGACCTCGTCCAGGGCCTGAACGATGTGATGGGCGCCGGCACGTACGATTACATCGCCACCGGCGCGATCGGCACGGACGCCATCCGCCAGGCGCTGATCTACAAACCGGCTACGGTAACGCCCGTTGGCAACTATGCAATCCTGGATTCCTCAGTCGATCCGCGCTTCGATGACGACCGCAGCCGGCCTGTCCTGGCCCAGACCTTCATGGAAGAGGCGACAGGCGGTGTGGTAACGGTTGCCGTCAACCACCTTAAGTCAAAAGGATCGCCGTGTGGCACCGGCGACGATGATCCGCAACAGGGTAGCTGTAATCTGACGCGCACGCTGGCGGCAGAGGCCATGGTCGACTGGCTGGCAGGCGACCCCACCGGCAGCGGCGACGCCGACTTCCTGATCATCGGCGATCTCAACGCCTACGACGAGGAAGATCCCATCGACGCCCTCGTAGCCGGCGGATACACGGACTTGCTGCTGCAGTACGAGGGTGAGTTCGCTTACTCCTTTGTCTTCGATGGCCAGTTGGGCTACCTGGACCATGCCCTGGCCAACGGGAATCTGCTATCGCAAGTGACGGGCGCCACCGCCTGGCACATCAACGCCGACGAACCGGACATCCTGGACTACGACATGACCTTCAAGCAGGATGCTCAGGATGCGCTCTTTGAGGAGAATGCCTATCGCTCGTCCGACCACGATCCCGTCATTGTGGGGCTGGCGCTCAACGGCTCGCCGGTATGCGAGGCGGCTGCGCCCAGCCTGATCTCGCTGTGGCCGCCAAACCACAAGTTTGTGGACATCGACATCCTGGATGTGACCGATCCCGACGGTGACCCCATCACCATCACCATCGACAGCATCTTCCAGGATGAGGCCGTGGACGCGGAAGACAGCGGCAACACCGCGCCCGATGGTATGGGCATCGGCGCCGGCACCGCCCAGGTGCGCGCAGAGCGTGTGGGCACGGCGAACGGTCGCGTCTACTACATCACCTTCACGGCGACGGATGGACAGGGCGGCTCCTGCTCCGGCACCGTCGAGGTTGGTGTGCCCATCAGCATCAACAGCACGGCTGTCGGCGACGGCCCGCTGTTTGATTCCACAATGGAGCCCTAAACAGGGGTATGATCCAGAGTTGGCCCTGGTTTGACTCTGCCGCGACCCTGAATTGAGAGGTTAAAAGCCCCCTGTGGTACATTACAGGGGGCTTTTTTCACCTGGTTGCTTAGACAAAGTATAAAAATAATATATACTAGAGAGAAAGGACTGGAATCATTTAAGCTCGTTCTGGTGCGCACCCTTTCGCGTTTCCAGCGCATCAGAAGCAACGACACACACTCTTATTAAATAATCGCAGCCCCGATAGTTGCCGGCCCTCTTTCCGGCAAAAATCGCGGTCCCGATTATACATTCCATTGAGGGACGGTATTGCTACCCGGAGGAATGTTGTAGTGCCAACAGGAACGTTGCATCAGACGACCTGCTCGAGGGAACTGACAGCTCGATGGTCGGCACACTGTACAAAAGGAGGTGGTGGCAGCACTAAGAGTTAGCCCAAGATTCAACGCTAAACAGGGAATGTTTTGTATTACTGGGGTTTAACAACCAGGAGGAGAGAATGTTGAACAAGAAGTTCCCAATTCTGGCAGTTACTGTACTTCTGCTGATCGTCGCACTTGCAGCCTGTCAGCAAACGCCAGAAACGATCGAGGTGACGCGAGTCATCACCGAGACCGTAGTAGAAGAGGGTGAGACCGTCGAGGTAACGCGCGTGGTCACCGAGGAAGAAGTGGTCGAGGTGACGCGCGTGGTAGAGGAAGAAGAAGAGGAAGAGGAAGCGCCCGAAGAAGTCGATCGCACCGGCACGTGGGTAGACACCGTCGTCGTCGTCGAAGAGCCCAACGCTGACGCCGCCGTCAGCCGTCTGCTGGCCGACGACATCGACGTCTACGCTTACACGGTCTCCAGTCCGGAGACGGCAGCCCAGATCGAAGAGGCCGGCGACCAGCTAGACACCTCCCAGTCGTTTGGCTCCTACAACGAACTGACGATGAATCCGGCCGCCTGTGAAGACGGCAGCATCAACCCCTTCAGTTCGGCCCGCGTGCGTGAAGCAATGAACTGGGCCGTGGACCGCAACTTCATGGTGCAGGAGATCCTGGGCGGACTTGGTTCACCGCGCTTCGTGCCCATTAACGCTGCTTCCGCGGACCGTGCGCGCTTCGCCGCAGAAATCCGCGAGATCGAGGCTGAGTACGCCTACGATCTGGACCGCGCGAGCGAGGTCATCGGCGAAGAGATGGAAGCCCTGGGCGCCACCATGGAAGACGGCGTCTGGACCTTCGAGGGGCAACCGGTAGAACTGAACGTCCTCATCCGCAACGAGGACGAACGTCTTGACGTTGGCGACTATGTGGCCAACCAGCTGGAAGAGTTGGGTTTCGAGACCGTCCGCGATTACAGAACCGTCGCCGAAGCATCGCCCATCTGGTTCAGCGGCGATCCCGCCGCCTGTGAATTCCACGTCTACACCGGCGGCTGGGTGAGCACGGCTATCAGCCGCGACGCGGGCGAAAACTTCGAGTACTTCTATACACCCGCCGGTCTTCCCTCCCCACTCTGGCAGGCCTACACGCCGACCGAGGAGTTCCAGGAAGTAGCCACCCGGTTGGCCAACAACGATTTCAGCAATCTGGAAGAGCGCGCCGAGCTGTTTGGCGAGGCGCTGCCCTTGGCGCTGGAGGATTCGGTCCGCGTCTGGCTCTACGACCGCGCCAGTGTGGCCCCCTACCGCAGCGAGTATCAAGTCGCCTCTGACCTTTCCGGCAGCATCTACGGTACCTTCCTCTGGCCCTACACCCTGCGTGAAGAGGGCGAAGTGGGCGGTTCTGTGACCTGGGCTATGCCCAGCATCCTGTCTGAGCCCTGGAATCCGATAGCGGGTAGCAACTGGATCTACGACATGGCTTTGATCCGCGCCACGGGCCAGGTGCCTGCGATCCCCGATCCCAACACGGGCCTCTACCATCCGTCACGGTTGGAATCGGCAACGATTACGGTTCAGGAAGATCTACCCGTGGTACAGAATTTGGACTGGCTGACGCTGGAAACGGCGCCTGAGATTGAGGTTCCCGACGATGTGTGGGCCCGCTGGGACGCCACGGAACAGCGCTTCCTGACGGCCGGCGAGTTCTACACCGAGACGGAGACGGCATTGGTAAAGAGCGTCGTCACCTACCCCAGCAGCCTCTATGATGACGTGCAGTGGCACGACGGTAGCCCCATCGACGCCGCCGACTTCGTCATGCGCTGGATCATGCTCTTCGATCGCGCCGATCCTGACAGCCCCATCTACGACGAAGCCTACGTTCCGGATTACGAGTCGTTCATCTCGGCCTTCAAGGGCTTCGCGATCACGTCTGAAGATCCGCTAACCGTAGAGTACTACACCGACCTATGGCAGCTCGACGCCGAGGCCATCGTCGGCATCTTCGGTACCAACACGGCCCAATGGCCCTACTACGGCTTCGGCGAAGCACCCTGGCACACGGTTGCCATGGGCGTTCAGGCCGAGACCGACGAGCTGGCCGCCTTCTCCTCGAGTAAATCGGAGGAGCTCGACGTGGAACGGATCAGCTACCTCAGCGGTCCGACCATCGACATCCTGACGGAAGAACTCGACGCGCTGGCCGAAGAGGGCACCATCCCCTACGAGCCGACGCTCGGTGAATTCCTCACGGCGGAAGAAGCCGCGGAACGCTACACCAATCTGCAAGACTGGTTCGACCGCCGTGGCCACTACTGGGTGGGCACCGGACCCTTCTTCATGCGCGGCGCGTTCCCCGTGGAAGGCAACGTGATCCTTGAACGCAACCCCGACTTCCCCGACCCCGCCGATCGCTGGGCCGGTTTTGCCGAGGCGCCGATCGCCGAGTTGGAGGTTGATGGACCGGGCAACGTGACGGCTGGCGAGGAAGCTGTCTTCGACGTCTTCGTCGACTTCGAGGGTGAACCGTATCCGGCAGAGGACATCAACTCGGTGACCTACCTGCTCTTCGATGCCACCGGCGAAATGGTTGAAACCGGCGAAGCCACAGCCGTCGAGGACGGACTGTGGGAGGTTGTGCTGCCTTCGGGCACGACCGAAGCGCTTGAGGCCGGCTCCACACGTCTTGAGGTCGTCGCGGCCTCCAACGTGGTGGCGCTGCCCAGCCTCGCTTCCTACGAGTTCGTGACCACGGAGTAAGCAACCTGATCACTGTTCATTAGTTCATTAATCCGGAGGGGACGGCAGGTTTCTGGCAACAGAGACCTGCCCCCCTCCGGATTTAGACCCGTCAACGTCTGATGATTGATAGCGCGGGTAGTATCAAGCAAGTATGAAAGGCGAGGAATATCATGACTGAGCGAGCCATTCCTTTCGGGGTTGAAGAAAGCACCGCGGCTGAGGAAGAGGAAAGCCGTTCGTCCAGTGGCGTGGCCCGCGTGGCCAAATTCACGCTGATTAGAGCTGCAGCGCTCCTGGCTACCGTGATCGTCGGCGTTTACCTGGCGATCATTGTCGCCAATATGGGCGGGCACGTAGATACCATTCGCCGCGCACAGATTCGCGAGCAGGTGGCAATACGTCTCCAGGGTAATCAAGAGTTGATGCAGATGTCGCGAGAGGAACGAGAGGCGCTCGTCAACGAGCAGATCCGCCTCCTGGAAGCAGAGATGGGCCTGGACCAACCGTTCATCGTTCGCAGCTTCAGCTACCTGGGCGACGCCCTGACGCTGAACCTGGGCATGGCCGAAGCCTTGACCAGCGACAGCGGTTCCAAACAGGTGCGCAACATCATTCTGGAGCGCCTGCCGTCAACGTTGGTTCTGTTCGCCACGGCGCAACTCCTTCTCTTTTTCTTTGGCGTTTTCTTCGCCCTTTCCCTTTCTCGCCAGTATGGGAGCTGGATCGATAAACTGGTCATCGGCCTCACACCGACGTCTTCAGCGCCGGCCTGGTTCTATGGACTCTTTCTAATTCTCCTTTTTGCCGGTGTGTTCCAGGTATTGCCCTTTGGTGGCATGGTGGACGCGCCTCCGCCGGAAAACAAGGTAGCCTATGCGCTGAGCCTGATGAAGCACATGATCCTGCCGGTCTCCGCCTGGCTGATTAGCGCTATCTTCCTCAGCATCTACAACTGGCGCACGTTCTTTCTCATCTACTCCAGCGAGGATTACGTAGAAATGGCGCGGGCCAAAGGGCTGCCGGACAAGATGATCGAGCGACGTTACATTCTGCAGCCCACGCTTCCCAACATTATTACGCAATTTGCCCTGTTGGTTATTCAACTCTGGACGGGAGCCATCATCCTGGAAACGGTATTCAACTGGCCGGGATTAGGCAGGCTCTACTTCCAGGCCATTGGCCTCTTTGACGTACCCGTGATTATCGCCAACACCGTCATCTACGCTTACCTGCTGGCCTTTACCGTGTTCCTGCTGGATTTCCTATACGCGCTGGTCGACCCGCGCGTGCGCGTTGAGGGTGGGGGACGCAAAGTATGACTTTCCTAAAGCAAGCCCTGAGTGACATCAAGAAGTACCCATCCGCCGTGGGCGGCCTGATTATCGTCGTCCTCCTATTCGGTCTCGCCGCCTATACGCTCGTCTCCATTCCGTACGACGAAGCCATTCGCTTATGGCGCGGCGGCGAAAACGTGTGGGCCGATAACCCCAAGACGGCGTGGCCCGTCTGGTATAATTGGATCACGCGCAGTAATCTGTCGGAAACGGTTGTCGTGCGTAGCGACGATCCCCAGGTCAACAGAACTGTGGAACCGGCTGGTGAAGGGGTGCGGGAAGTACGCATGTCCTTTCCTGTGGAGTTCACCTATGAGAGCTTCCCAAAAGAGGTAACCCTTTTCGTCAACTCTGACTATCAGGTGAAGGAACCGCACGTCGACCTGACCTGGGTCACCCCGGATGGCCGGGAGTTGCGAGCCGGAAGCTTTTCCGCCGACAGGTCCTTCTCCTACCGCTTCGACGAGCGGGGTCTGGAGCGCCGTACCGGCGGTCTACCACCCCGTCAAGGACTCTTCGCCGTTCCGGATTCGGAACCACCGGTCCCGCTTCAAGGCAACTATGAATTGCAATTCAGCGGGTTCCTTTTCGAGGAGGAAGCCGACCTCGAGGCCAGGCTGGTCGTGTACGGCGAGGTGCACGGGATAGCGGGCACCGACCACCGGCGGCGCGACCTGAGCGTGGCCCTGATGTGGGGGACACCGATAGCCCTCTCCTTCGGCCTGTTGGCAGCGGTAGGCACCACGATCACCACCATGGTCATCGCCGCCATCGGCGTCTGGTTCGGCGGCATGGTCGACGCCGTCATTCAGCGCATTACAGAGGTGAACCTCATCCTGCCTTTCCTGCCGATTTTGATCATGATCGGCACATTCTACTCGCGCAGTATCTGGTTGATGCTCGGCGCAACGATTGTCCTCAGCATCTTCGGCGGCGCGATCAAACAGTATCGCGCCATTTTCCTGCAGGTGAAGTCGTCTTCCTACATCGAGGCAGCGCGCGCCTACGGCGCGGGGGACATGCGCATCATCTTTCGCTATCTGGTACCGCGCATCGTGCCTCTCCTGGTGCCACAGCTCGTCGTTCTGGTCCCCACGTTCGTCTTCCTGGAGGCGTCACTGGCGGTGCTGGGGCTGGGCGATCCGGTCTTGCCCACCTGGGGCAAGCTGATTGACGACGCCCGCTCGCAGGGCGCGCTTTTCAACGGATATTACTACTGGGTGCTGCAACCGGCCGCCCTACTGATGATGGTGGGCCTCGGGTTCGCCATGGTCGGATTTGCCCTCGACCGTATCATCAACCCCAGACTGAGGGAACTGTAAATCCATGTCAGAAAACAACACACTACTGCACGTCGAAGATCTGAAGCTGCACTTCCGCTCCACGAAGGGCGTTGTGCAGGCGGTAGACGGCGTGGACTTCGAACTAAAACGGAACGAAGCCGTGGTCATAATTGGCGAATCCGGCTGCGGCAAGAGCTCCCTGGCCCGGGCCATCCTGCGCCTGCTCCCGCGCAACGTGGCCGTCTATAATGGCCAGGTCCTGCTCAATGGCGAAAACATCATGGAGCTCACCGACGAAGATTTTCGCCGGCAGATCAGCTGGATCAGCATGTCTATGGTGCCGCAGGCAGCCATGAACGCCCTCA
Organism: Chloroflexota bacterium; assembly: GCA_048620455.1. Taxonomy (GTDB): domain Bacteria; phylum Chloroflexota; class Anaerolineae; order Promineifilales; family Promineifilaceae; genus JAAYYY01. Next base: position 16,580 of record JBMCFH010000033.1, read on the forward strand.
ACCCCGTTCTGAAGGTGGGCGATCAGGTAGCGGAGCCCGCCCGCGTGCACCTGCACCTGGACTCCGACGCCGCGCTAGAGCAGGCGCGCTCCATGTTCCAGCAGGTCGGCGTGCCCGTAGACTTTCTCAACCGCTATGCCTTCGAGCTCAGCGGCGGCATGCGCCAGCGCGTGGCCATCGCCATGGCCCTGGTGACGCTACCCGACCTGGTTATTCTGGACGAGCCCACGTCTGCGCTGGACGTGCTGACACAGGCCAACATCTTCAACCTGCTGAAGCGCGTGAAAGCAGAAATGGAAACCAGCTTCATACTGATTACTCACGACATCGCCACCTCCAGCGAGTTGGCCGATCGCGTCGCTGTGATGTACGCCGGACAGATTGTGGAAACAGCGCGCGCCCACGACTTCTTTGAGGAGCCGCTGCATCCCTATTCGGCAAAGCTGATGGCCAGCGTGCCCCGTCTGCGCGGCGATGCGGAACTGGAGTTCATCACGGGCCACCCGCCGGACCTCATCGGTCCGCCTACGGGATGCCGTTTTGCCGACCGTTGCCCCGCCGTCCACGATCGCTGCAAAGAAGACCCACCGATGATTCAGAAAAAAGGCCGGCAGGTCAAGTGCTGGCTCTACGCATAATACTTAGGTGACCCATGAGTGAGCTGACTTTCCCCTTGCAAGACGCTGCGACACAGCCGGCCGTGGCCGTCGCGCCCGATGACGAGCATCCCCTCCTGTCTGTACAGAACCTGCACGTGTGGTATGAGCTACGAAAGTGGGGCTTTGGCCACGCGGGCTACGTGCGCGCTGTAGACGACGTATCGTTTGACCTGCCTGCCGGAAAAGCAATCGCCGTCGTGGGCGAGAGCGGCTGTGGCAAGTCCAGCCTGATGAAGGCCATTCTGGGCCTGGTGCCGCCGCATAAGGGCAGCATCTTGTTCCAGGGTCGTGACGTCGCTCAGCTCGACAAGAAGGAAATGCACTGGTATCGCTCACAGGTGGGCTACGTGCAACAGGATCCCTTTGGCGCCCTCCCACCGTTCATGTCCGTGGAAACGATTCTGCAAGAACCATTGCGCATTAACGGCGTGAAGAGTGAAAAGGAGCGAGAGCGACGGGTTCGCGAGGCGCTGGAGGAGGTTAAACTGACGCCGGTGCACAATTTCCTCAACAAGTATCCACACATGCTGAGCGGTGGGCAGCAACAGCGCGTGGTCATTGCCCGGGCCATGATCATGGAGCCCAAGCTGCTGGTGGCCGACGAACCCGTCTCTATGTTGGATGCTTCCGTGCGCGTGGAAATCCTTAAACTTCTGCGCGGCCTGCAGGAGAGCCACAATCTCAGCGTCATCTACATCACGCACGACCTCTCCACCGTGCGCTACTTCTCAGAGTACATCTTCGTCATGTACGCCGGCAAGCTGGTGGAGAAAGCCTGGGTTAAACAGATCCTGTATAACGCCAGCCATCCCTACACGCAGGCGTTGCTCAAAGGCACCTCAGAACCGGACGCGCGCAACGCCAGCATCTATAAAGAAATTCCCCCGGGCGAGCCGCCCAGTCTGGTCAGCCCTCCACCCGGTTGTCGTTTCCACCCGCGCTGTCCAGAATTTATGGAAGGCATCTGTGACGCAAAGATTCCTCCCGACTTTCTCATTGAAGCCGGACACGAGGCAGCGTGCTGGCTATACGATCCGGAGGCAGAACAGTAACAGTCGTGTATCACATATCGGGGCGTCGGCTGATTATCATTGGATTTCTGCTGGTGCTGTTGGGCGTGGTGTTGGCCTTTGCCATGGTGTTGCGTGTTATCCCGCCCAGCTTCATCGTGAGCTTCATTTCATACGGCGCTTCACTTTCGGGCCTGTTTCTGGGCCTGATAGGCATCGCCCGCTCGGGCATCGCCAGACCGCGCAAGAAGGATGAGTACGACGCGCCAGACTGGCCAGACCTGCCAAGGTGAGAAAAAAAGACCCCCTCGCGATGAGGGGGTCTTTTTTTTCTGCTTTCGTTTCTACATCCGGCTAAAGAAATCGGATGTCTTGGAGACATCCGATTTCTCCTTTCCTTCATGCCTGAGCTTAGCTCGCGCTTACTTCCTCGTCCATAGCTACCGGCGGTTCAGCCGGTTCCAGACGCTCGAACGTCAGCTCGCCGTCCTCCTCGTCGATCAGGATATGGTCACCGCTCTCAAACGTGCCGTTCAGCAAGCGCACGGAGAGCGGGCTCTCCACGTAGCGCTGCAGGGCGCGTTTCAGCGGACGGGCGCCAAAGTCTTCGTCGAAGCCCTGCTCGGCCAGCCACTCTTTGGCCCGCTGCGCCAGCTGAATCTGCAAGCCGTGCTCGGCCAGGCGCTCGCTCACTTCCTTCATCTGCAGATCCACGATGCTGATGACGTCCTCCCGGCTCAGCCGCTCGAAGATGATGATTTCGTCAATGCGGTTGATGAACTCCGGCCGGAACGTGTTCTTTAATTCGTCCTCGATGCGCTTGTGATTCTCCGCTTCGTCCGAATCGCGCACGCCGGCAAAGCCCAGCGCGCCGGAGCGGTTAACGAACGAAGTGCCCACGTTGCTGGTCATGACCACGACCGCATTGCGGAAGTTCACCGTGCGGCCCTGACCATCGGTCAGGCGCCCGTCGTCCAGAATCTGCAGCAACGCGTTCCACACGTCCGGGTGCGCCTTCTCGATTTCGTCGAAGAGCACCACGCTGTAAGGACGGCGGCGCACCTGCTCGGTGAGCTGCCCGCCCTGGTCGTACCCTACGTATCCCGGAGGCGCGCCGAAGAGGCGGCTGACGGTATGCTGCTCGCGATACTCGCTCATATCCACGCGGATAAGAGCATCTTCGTCGCCAAAGAGGAACTCGGCCAGCGCCTTGGTCAGCTCCGTCTTGCCCACGCCGGAGCTACCCAGGAAGATAAAGGAGCCGATTGGCTTGCGCGGGTCGCTGAGTCCGGACCGGCTGCGGCGAATGGCGTCGGCCAAGGCGGCGACAGCCTTATCCTGGCCGATAATGCGCTCGTGGATGCGCTCTTCCATGTGCAGCAGTTTTTCCGCTTCCGTTTCCAGCATCTGCGTTACCGGGATGCCCGTCCAGGAAGCCACTACTTCGGCAATATCGTTGGAGTCGACCACCTCGTCCAGCTTCTGCTCCGACTGCCACGCCTCGCGGCTCTCAGAGAATTCGCCTTCCAGGCGCAGTCGCTCGGCACGCTTGTTCGCCGCCCGCTCATAGTCGCGAACGGTGTGCGCCTCTTCTTCCTCGGCGGCCACTTTGTCCAGCGCCATCTTCATCTCTTTCAGCTTCGGCGGCAGCGTATGCAGCGCCACACGCAGCTTCGCCGCGGCCTCGTCGATGAGGTCGATGGCCTTATCCGGCATCTGGCGGTCGGTCACATAGCGGGCCGAGAGGCGGGCTGCCGCCACCAGCGCCTCCTCGGAAAACGAAACTTTGTGATGCGCTTCATATCGCTTGCGCAAGCCCTGCAACATCTCGATAGTGTCTTCCACCGAGGGCTCGTCGACAAAGACTGGCGCAAAGCGTCGCTCCAGAGCGCTATCGCGCTCGATGTGCTGGCGATACTCATCCAGCGTCGTAGCGCCCACACACTGCAACTCGCCACGGGCCAGCGCCGGTTTCAGCATGTTGCTGGCGTCCATGGCGCCCTGCGCGGCGCCGGCGCCGACCACGGTGTGTAGCTCGTCGATGAAGAGGATGATCTCGCCCTGGGCGTTCTGGATTTCCTCCATCGCCGCCTTCAGACGCTCCTCGAACTCGCCGCGGAAGCGGCTGCCGGCAATCATGGCGCCCAGATCAAGGGACACAACGCGCCGGTTCAACAAGTTTTCGGGCACGTCGTTGTCGATGATCTTCTGCGCCAGCCCCTCGACAATGGCCGTCTTACCCACGCCGGCTTCGCCGATGAGAACCGGGTTGTTCTTGGTGCGACGGCTGAGTACCTGGATCACGCGCAGAATCTCTTCATCGCGACCGATGACCGGATCCAGCTTCTTATCGCGCGCCAGTTTCGTCAAATCGCGGCTGTATTTTTCCAGCGTGCGGTAACGGCTTTCAGCCTGCCGGTCGGTCACGCGCTGTCCGCCGCGCAGATATTCAATTGCTTCCAACACACGCTCCCGCGTGGCGCCAAACTCCTGAAGAATGCGCGCCGATGGTGTGTTGCGCTCGCTGAGGATGGCCAGGAAGATGTGCTCTGTAGAGATAAACTCATCCTTCAGACGGTTGGCTTCACCCTGCGCCAGTTCCAGCACAGTGCGAATGCGGGGCGTATAGAAGATCTGGCCCACGCCGCCGCCGTACACAGAAACCTTGGGGCTGTTGCGCAACTCTTCGTCAACACGCGCTTCCATCTGGGAAACGTCGATGCTAAGCCGATCCAAGATCTGGGGCACAACGCCGTCGTTCTGCTCTAGCAGGGCCAGAAACATGTGCTCAGTATCTACCTGCGTATGGCTATAGCGCTGCACGATTTCGTACGCGCGCGCTGCGGCATCCTGAGCACGCTCGGTAAATCTGTCAAATCGCATGATTACCCCTTAAACAGAAACTACGGTATTTCAACTACCGCTTAATTTCCTACGCTTCTCGTAAAGTCGAAATTGTGTTATTTGTAAAACAGAGACCGTGAAACGACGCGTCCCACGGCCCGATTAAGTGACATAAGTATAGAGAACCAAAGTAGGATTCATGTAAGAGTTGCGCGCCGGAACGTTAACATTGTACTTGAGCCGTGAGCCGTACAAAAGGTAACTACCAGACACGGATTCCGTCGTCCTCCTCGTAACCGTCACCCCAGGCCAGAATTTTCTGTGGCGTCACCTCCACCAGGCGCCAGTCGGCAACCTCATCATAGCGGAAGTCCCACTCATACTTGTTAAAGAAGAATTCAGCCATCGATTCCGTCGTAGCGCGGTCTGAGGCATGAGCTTCGCCTTCGATGATGATCACACTGCCCGTATCGGGCAACGCCAGCGCCACATTCTGGTTGTTATGCAGATTTGTAAATTTTTGACTGTCGCTGCCGGTAGAGAAATAGATCTTATTCTGGAACCACACAAACCACACCGGCGTCAGGTGAGGGCGTCCGTCTTCACGCACCGTGGCTATCCAGATGGTCAACTCGCGACCAAGGCGAGCCTCAATCGCTCGCCAGCGTTCTGCGTTGCGTCGCCTCACGTGGGCCTCTCCGAAGGGCCAGACGATGTCCCAGACGGGCGCCTCGCCTCCCTCGCGTCGTGCCCAGCCTGACTTTCCTTACGTTCGCCAACCATTATATGGTATCCCTCTCGCCTCGTGTAGCGCTGGATGCCTCTCTGGCGGCCCGGCGGCATAGCCTTTCTGTCATGGGACCACCTCCTCACAACGGTACAATGTTCCATCACGCCACCGCAGTCCGCTCACCGCCACCTCATAGCCCAGCAGGCGCTGCGCCAGGGCGGCCAATGCGCTGGCGCTGCCCGTCGTATAGGCCCGCAGCGACCCCGACCCACCGGCGCTCAGACCGTTTTGGGCCAGCACCCGCCGCAGTTGCCGCGCCACGGCCGGGGCGGGGTCGATGATTGTCACCCGGGACCCGGCGACCGAGCGGATGGCGGGCAAGACGAACGGGTAGTGGGTGCAACCGAGCACAATCGTGTCTACTCCGGCGCGCAACATGGGCTCCATGCAGCGGTGCAGCAAGGCCCTGGTCTGCTCGTCTTCCAGCCGCCCGGCTTCGATCAGGGGCACCAGACCGGTGCACGGATTTTCGTAGAGAACGACGTCACGCGCAAAGCGGGCCATCAGATCGGCGTAGCGCTGGCTCTCAAACGTACCGGAGGTCGCCAGGACGCCCACCTTGCCCGTTCGGGTAGCCGCAGCGCCGGGCTTGACCGCAGGTTCCATCCCCACAAAAGGCACCTGCGGAAAGGTCGCGCGCAGCTCGTGCAGCGCCGCAGCCGTGGCCGTGTTACAGGCCAGGACGATGGCCCGCGCGCCCTGTTGCAGGCAGAAACGGGTGACAGCGGTGACAAGGTCGCGCACCTCGCGCGCCGGGCGTGGCCCGTAGGGCACGTGCGCCTGATCGGCAATATACATCAAGTCCAGGTCGGGCAACATGGAGCGCACGTGACGCAACACAGAGAGACCGCCAACGCCGGAGTCAAAGACAGCAACCGGCCCGGGTCTATCGCCGCTCATCATGGGCTACGCACCCGCACCGGCTACCGCCACAAAACGCTCGAAAAGGCGGCGCATGCGCGGTTCTGCCTGTAGAAGGTTCTCAGGATGCCACTGCACAGCCACGGCGAAGGGATGGTCGCCTACTTCCACCGCTTCGATCAGCCCATCGGGCGCCGTCGCCACCGCTCGCAATCCCGGCGCCAGCCGGCGAATACCCTGGTGATGCAGGCTGTTCACTTCTATCGTGTGCGCCCCCAACGCCTGACCCAGCTGCGAACCGGCGCTAAGCGCAATCTCGTGCGCCAGACGCTGGCGGGGGCCGTCGTTGACGTAGTCATGGCGCAGAGCGCCCGGCATCTGACTCTGTACGTCGGTCCACAGCGTCCCGCCCAGGGCCACGTTCAGCACCTGCAGACCGCGACAGATGGCCAGGAGCGGTTTCTCTTGCCGTAAAGCGTACTCAATGAGCATCAATTCGGCGTGGTCGCGTTGCCCGTCCACGTCACGAATAGTGGGATGGCCGTTATCCGCGCCGTAGCGCGCCGGTTCTACGTCCCCGCCGCCGGGAATGAGGATGCCGTCCAGCCGCGGCAAGAGCGCCTGCAGGTCGTCCGCCTGCAGACCCAACGGGATCAGGATGGGCAGCCCGCCGGCGAGGCGCACGGCCTCGCTGTAGTCGGGCATCAGGCCATAAACTTCGATGGCGGGCCTGCGTCCGGCCACTTTGCGATAGGTGGCGCAACCAATAAGAGGGCGGATGCTCATAGAATCGACTCTTCTCCGTACAGCAAAAGCTGCTAAGCAGCCGTCTGCCAAGCAGCCGTCTGCCAAAATGAAAAAAGGTGAAGGTTGTTAAACCTTCACCCTGAATATTACTGACAGCCGGCGGCTGCGGCAACCGGCAGGCCGTCGCGAGCCCGCTTTTTATTGCTGCGAAGTCGTCTATCGCAGACGCTTCTCGCGCAGGCGCGCGGATTTGCCGGTGCGGTCGCGCAGATAATAAAGTCGCGCGCGGCGCACGTGAGCGTGCCGGTGTACTTCTATCTTCTCAATCAGCGGGGAGCGCAGCAAGAATGTACGCTCGACCCCGACCCCGTTGGACGCAATCCGGCGTACCGTGACGCTGGCGCCGTTACCGCTGCCGGGCATCTTAATGATGGTGCCACGCACCAGCTGAATACGCTCGCGGTCGCCTTCCACAATACGCAGGTGAATAGTCACGTCGTCGCCCACACGCAGCTCGGGAATATTCTCGTTTTCAGGCGCGTCAAAAGCCTGTAGTAGTAAATCGGACATGAGGAGAGCCTCCACAGCTTCAATCTCGCAGGTACAAAAATAGAGCCCGCGCGGCAGCGGGCCAGCAAAGGACTATAGCACGGCTGGAGGGAATTTGCAAATAA
>JBMCFH010000034.1:0-23665 GCA_048620455.1 Chloroflexota bacterium
CTGAACGGGCCGACCTCGGCCGAGCTTACGGACGTATGGAATGACGGTAGCTGGCTCGTCACCTATACCGGGCATGGCAGCCTCGAATTGTGGGGCAAGGAGGACGTCTTTTCCGTCTCCGCCGTGGAAAATCTGGCGACAAGCCAGGCAGCCCCTATTGTGGTGCAATTGACGTGCCTCAGCGGGCTCTTTGCCCATCCCGAGATCGAATCGTTATCTGAGGCCATGCTTCTCCAGGAAAATGGACCTGTTCTGATCGTGGGCGCGACCAGCCTGACCCTCTCTGTGCACCAGGAGCCATTCGCCGCAAACCTTCTCCAGGCGCTTCAAGGAAATGCGCCGGGAGAGAGGCACGACCGGATTGGTGACGCTCTACTGTATGCCAAGCAATCGCTCAACACAGAGCAAGCCGGCCTGCGAGAAATCAGCGACACATTCGGTCTGTTTGGTGATCCAAGCACCCGCATTCGGCGCCCTGGCGACGCCGGTTAACCGGCAACACACGGCTGTGAAAGCCACTTCGGGTGCTTGACGAGCCATCCATATCACTGTACAACATCAATCGCCCGTGGGGTGCAGAACTGTTGAGTAAATCGGGAGTTGAAGTTTGATCGTCGAGAACAGTGAGGGGGGCAATACGGCTCGGGTTCTTTCCTGGCTGAAGCAGACACCGTGGCTGCGAATAGCGATCAGTTTGCTTCTAAGCCTGATCGGACTGTGGTTCGTGATACGCGATACGAGCTGGAATGAAGTCGTCTTCGCATTCCAACAGGCGCAGTTCCGTTACGTTCTGCTCGCCGTGGTGGTGATCGTCGTGACCATCATTGCCAAGACGTGGCGCTGGCAACTACTGTTTCGACCGCGATCCCAGGCTCCATCATTTCCCGACTTGTTCTGGGCGGTGTCCCTGGGCCAGCTGGTGAACACAGCCGTCCCTTTCTTACGATTGGGCGAGGTCGCACGGGCTGTGAACCTGGGTGAGCACGCCAGGAGCAGCAAAGCTCGCGCCTTGGGCACGATGGTCGTTGAGAAGGTTCTGGACCTGACCATGTTGGCACTGACGCTGTTCCTGCTGCTACCTTTCCTCGTCATCCCCAACTTCGTCAGCGAATCTGGCATCGTGCTGGCATTGATGGCATTGTTCGCCTTCTTGATCCTTTACGTCGTTGCCTTCAAAGGTGACCTGTTACTGCGTGTGGCAAAATGGGCCCTGAACCCACTGCCTGATGCCTGGCGCGACCGGACCTTGGGCGTTTTAGTCGCCGGTCTGCAAGGGCTTGTTGCTCTACGCCACCCGGCGACCATTATTGTCCTTCTGGTCAGTTCAGCCGTAATCGCCTTCCTCTCTGTCCTCACGCCCTGGATACTGTTCTCGGCCATGAGCATCCCTCTGGGATTGGTAGCCGGGGCAGCCATCCACGTTGTGGTCACTGCCGGTACGGTGCCGCCCTCAACGCCGGCCAAAGTCGGCGTCTTTGAATTCCTCGTCGCTTTTATGCTGCGTTTCTTCGGGATTGATGACGGTGGTATCATTCTGACATATACGATTATTTACCACCTGGTCGGCCTTTTGCCCCAGATTGTCCTTGGCGGCATTGCGGCTGCGAGAGGAGCTCGCCTTGCCAGGGTCTGAGCGCTCGACCCCTCCCCATATCTCTGTGGTCGTGCCCGCACATAATGCCGCGGCTACCATCGAACGCTGTATGTCGGCGCTCCAGCGACAAACGGTTGACGGCGCCTGCTTCGAAGTAATCGTCGTCGACGATGGCTCTACCGATGAGACTGGCGAAATAGCCCGTCGTTGCGGCGCGCGCGTCGTGTGCCAGGATCGAGGGCGCCCCGCCGCTGCCCGTAACGCCGGCGTGCACGCCGCGCGCGGAGAGCTGATCTGCTTCACCGACGCCGACTGCGAACCTACGGAGTCATGGCTTTCAGAGATCACAGCGCCGTTCGCCAACCGCGAGATAGTAGGCTGCAAGGGCACTTATGCTACCCGGCAACCGGCCTTCGTCGCGCGCTTCGTGCAAATCGAATACGAAGATAAGTACGATCTGCTTCATGGTCAGGAGTATATTGACTTCATCGACACCTACTCGGCAGCCTATCGCCGCGAGGTGCTCGTGGCTAACAACGGCTTCGACGAGACATTCCCCTACCTGGAGGATCAGGAACTATCTTTCCGCCTGGCCACTCGAGGCTACCGCATGGTTTTCCAGCCCAGGGCCACGGTTTACCACCAGCACGCTGCGACCCTGTGGGACTACTTCCACAAGAAATTCATCATCGGGTTCTGGAAAGCGCAGGTAGTGCGTCGCTTCCCCGAACGCGGCGTGCGCGACTCCCACACACCACAGGTGATGAAAGTGCAACTGGGGCTGATGGCGCTGGCGCTGCTATCCGCCGCCGGGATCCTCTTTACCGGGTGGAGCGCCGTTCTACTGGCCCTCTTTCTACTCCTCTTCCTGGCGACGACTGTGCCCTTCGTGCGCAAGGCCTGGGCCAAGGATCGTGTCGTGGCTTCGGCGGCGCCGCTGCTATTGGGTATTCGCGCGTTGGGCCTCGGCTTTGGATACGCCTGGGGGACGCTACGCCCGCGCCCTGGCATCAGCGGCACACAGTCGACGATCGGTGGTTTGAACTACATCGCCAAGCGCACGCTGGACGTAGTCGTGGCCCTCATCGGCCTTTGCTTCACTGCGATCATAGGTCCGTTCATAGCGCTTGCTATCAAACTGGATTCGCCCGGACCGATTCTCTTTCGGCAGGAGCGCGTCGGCCAGGGCGGCAAACGTTTCACAATCTACAAATTCCGCTCCATGCACGCCGGGGCAGAGGATGAACTGGACGAGCTCCTGGCGCTGGAGGAACTTGAGGAACCGGTTTTCAAGCTGGCAGACGATCCCCGCCGTACCCGCGTCGGAAAATTTCTGCGGCGTTGGAGCCTGGATGAGTTGCCGCAATTCTGGAACGTATTCAAGGGTGATATGAGCCTTGTCGGTCCGCGTCCGGAGGAAACCCGAGTGGTCGCTTACTACACTGATTGGCACCGTCGCCGGCTTTCAATCAAGCCGGGTCTCACTGGTCCCATGCAGGTCAACGGTCGCGGTGACCTCTCGCTTGACGAGCGCGTACGATTAGAACTGGACTACATCGAAAATTACAGCCTCTGGCGCGACGCCGCAATTCTCGCCCGCACTCTACCTGCCGTCCTTCGCGGAGATGGCGCCCATTAAGTCACCATACCCCACCGTGGAGCTACCAGGGACCACGGAATGCATGCAGCCGAGAAGACGCCGCATGCTGGCGGCAACATTCTCGACGCTGCTCGCTGGGATCGGCGCCTTCTTGATTTACCTCAGCACACTGGCCCCCGGCCTGGCATGGGATTACCACGGCGCAGACGGGGCGGAGTTGATTACGGCAGCAGTAACGCTTGGCGTTCCACACCCGCCCGGCTATCCACTCTACGTGCTGCTGGGCCGGCTCGTCAGCGCCCTCCCCATAGGCACTGTCGCCTACCGCTTCAATCTCTTCTCCGCGCTATGTATCTCCGGCGCCGTCGCGTTGTGCAGCGCGACGGCATTATATATGCTGACGCAGATCATTCCGCGCACTGATCTCGAGAGCCGTTCGGCACGAATGCCAATCGTAGCAGCAACGACCGCAGGGCTGGTACTGGCGCTGGCGCCCCTGGTGTGGCAGCAGGCGCTCATAGCCGAAGTCTATGGCCTGAACTTGTTGTTCGTTTCCGCATTCTTGTTCCAGCTTTTGCGAAAGGGGAACGAACACAACGGCTGGCTCGCCGGCTTACTCCTGGGACTGGCAGTGACCAGCCACCTCACATCTCTGTTCATGGCGCCCCTGGCCCTGCTGGGAACGACACGCGCGCGCTGGCCCCACCTTGCAGCGGGCGCTGCCGTCGGCGTCTTCCCCTATCTACTGTTGCCGCTATTGGCGCCTGTAGAAAGCCCTGTGATCTGGGGCGATCCGGGCTCTCTTCACGGCTGGTGGTGGCTCGTCAGCGCGCGGCTTTATCGACCGAATGTCTTTGCTCTCCAAGAAATCGCCTGGCCCCAGCGCATTGCTCTCTGGCTCGGCGAGCTCTCCGTGTGGCTCATGACTGTCGCACTGTTCCTCCTGTTGCCTGGCAGACGCCGCCTGCTGCGCCCGACGCGCAACACAGAATTCGTCATGCTAATGACGATAGCACTCTACGGCGCGTATGCCCTGACGTACGATGCTCCCAACGCGCTTGTCTATTTACTACCCGCCCTGCTCCTGGTGAGTATTTTGATGGGGCGTGTCTATTTTCGCCTGGGCCCACTCGTGCTCCTTTTGCCATTGGCGCTGCTCATGTTAAACTTCAACCGTCTTGATTTGAGCAAACAGGATCAGGCGCGGAGGTTGACGACGCCCGTGCTCCAGGAAGCGCCACAGGGCGCCGTACTGCTGACTGAGGGCGATCGAACGACATTTACGTTCTGGTATTTACAACACGTAGAGAGGATGCGCTCCGATCTCATTCTTGTGGATCAGAACCTGTTGGCTTTCGATTGGTACCGGCGGCGCTTAAAGCAACAATATCCTGATCTGCGACGGCTTGAGGGCGATGACCTGGACCGTTTCCGGCAAGCAAACGCAGCGTTTCGTCCCCTCTGCACCGTGCACATCGACGATGTGCAAACACCGACCGTAGAATTTCACTGTCGCGAGGCATAAGCGTGGATCACCATTTGGCTGACGAACAGCAAACAACGAACCGCGTTAACCAGTGGTTCAGACAAGGAAACGCCAGGCTGATATTCCTGGCTGGACTGCTGCTCATCGTGGTCTGGCTTAGTTGGAAGAGTTGGCGTCTGGCCCGTGTGGCGCTCTCGCTCCGTGCCCACCAGGAAAGCGCGGAGACGTTAATGGAGGGCGGGCTGACCGGCGTGGACCCCGATGCCGCCGAGGAACTGGCCTATGGGTTGCGCGCCGACATCGTCGTCCTGAACAGAGAAGTCCGGCCCTTTTTGCCGCTCGCCCGGCTTTTTACGTGGGTGCCGCAGGTCGGTCCACTTTTCCGCGAAGCCGAACCGCTATTGAACATGGCCGACGGTGGCACTGAAGCCGCCGCCTATGCTGCGCGCGGCCTCAAACCGGCTCTGGCTCTGTTGCAGGACGGAGGTGGTGGCGAAGAGTTGATTCCACAACTCTTACCGATTTTAGAAGCAGCTGAACCTGATTTGAGAGCGGCTGACGCGGCTATGCGTCGCGTGGTTGAGGCCAGAAACAGCATCGAGGATACGAGTGACCTGCCCTGGCGCGTGCAGTCGTTGTTGGCACAAATCGACAGCAAACTCTATCTGGCAGAGGAGATGCGGCTGTTGCCGGTGTTACCAGCGCTGCTCGGCGTGGATGGACAACGAACCTATTTAATTGTGGCCCAAAACGAAGATGAGCTGCGCGCCACCGGCGGTTTCATTACCGGCGCCGGTCTGCTGACCGTGGATGAAGGTCGCATCCTCGACCTTTCTTTCGAAGACGCCAACGTCCTGGATGACTGGCAAAACAAACCGTACGATTTTCCTCCGGATCCGCTCTACGAACTGATGGGCCTGGAACTATTCTTATTTCGTGACACCAACTTCTGGCCCGATTATCCAACGTCAGCTGAGCACACCATGGAGCTGTACCAGTACGGGCAAGACAGTCCGCCTCTCGATGGTATCATTACGATCAATCAGGAGTTTGTCTCCCGGCTGCTCGCCGTCACCGGTCCGGTGACCATTTCCGATTTGGAGATGACAGTGACCAGCCAAAATGCCATTGCCAGCCTGCGCGATGCCTGGGGGATGGATGAAGAGGAATCGGTCAGCGAATGGGTACCCAACCGCAAAGACTTTCTGGGACCTCTGGCGCAGAGTCTCAAACAGCAACTGTTCTCCAACCTTGGCGATATCGACTTACTCTTCCTGGCGCATACCATACACGAGGCAGCCCAGGAGAAGCACCTGCAGATGTATGTGCGCGATCCACAGGTAGCCGCTGTGTTGGACGATATAAACTGGGACAGTCGCCTGGAGGAGGCGCCGCAGTCGGACCTATTGATGGCGGTAGATACCAACGTCGGATATAACAAGGTCAACGAGCTGATAGAGCGCACGTTGCTCTACGAGGTAACCTTAGAAGCAGACGGCACGGGCACGGGAGAGTTGTCGCTGCGTTACGAGCACACAGGCGAACAGGGCGCGGTCGAGCAGTGCAGCCAGACGATAGAGTATCACGAAACTCTACAGTACGAATCGTTGATGCAGCGCTGCTTCTGGAACTATCTACGGGTTTACGTGCCTACGGGCAGTTCCCTGCAGGAAGCCACGCGCCACGAAGTCAGCGAGGACCTGTTCACCATGAGTCAGGGATGGCAGGGACAACCATCTATGATCACTGAGCGTGATGGCCATACGGCGATTGAAAACTTCTTCTTGCTTCAGCCCGGCGAAACGCTTCGCAGCGACTACCGCTATGAGCTTCCTCAGGTTGTCACGGAACAAAACGACGAACGTCGATACGAGTTCTACCTATACAAGCAAAGTGGTCAGGCCGAAGAAGCGGTCGAAGTTCGCATACACCTGCCTGAGGGCGCCAGCGTGCTTTCCACCACGCCGCAGGCGACCGTTGACGGTCAAACGATCACTTTCCGTACCGGGCAGACGTCAGATCAACGTTTTTCCGTCTCATTTCGCTAGGCACGTCGCCCAGGAGCGCTGACACAGGAGACTAATTACTATGTCACACTATCAAATCCGGCCGCTGATAGCGCTTACACTACTTGTGTTCATTGCCGCCGGCGTCTACGGCACGGCGCACCGCGCAAGCGCACAAACCGTCCCGACGAGGACGCCAACCCCTGAGCCGGGCGGCGGCGACTCGCCAACGGCAACCCCTGACGATGGTGACGACGGCGAACCAGGGCCCGCGCCCACATCCACGGATGAGCCACAAGGAACGGCGACGGCAACGTCAGAAGCGGTAGTGGTCACACCTGAAGGTGGCGCCTTACCCACGGCTGACGCCTGCTCGACAGAGCCAACGGTACAGGCCCGTATCGGTAGCATTAACGTGCGCGGCGGTCCTGGAACCGATTATGACGTGGTCGGCGAGCTAGAACTGCTTGAGGTGCGGCCCATCGTCGGTCGCGCACAGGACGTTGCCTGGTGGCAAATCTCTCTAGAAGGCAACATCGTTGGCTGGGTCGCCGACGACGTGGTTTCTGTCAGTGGTTACACTGGGCTGGTGCCCACGATTGACGCGCCGGCATTGCCCGACGGCAGCACGCCGACGCCGGGCAGCCCCTGGTCGCCAACGCCGCGGCCCGATTGCACGCCACCGGCGCCGACGGAAACTCCCACCGCAACGCCGACGGCAACCCCGACAAGCGACGAGGGCGATGAGCCGCAGTCTGCTGCGCCCAGCGGCGGCGGTAGCGAAGACGCCGCGACCTCCACAACCACGCCCACGGTCGAGCCCAGCGCGACCCCCACAGCAACCGCAACACCTGAGGAGGTTGCTGAAGAAATTGCAGCCACCGAAACGCCGGCGCCGCTCCCTGCCGAGGCCAGCACCGGTGGAAGCAGCATCCCCTGGCTGCCCATCATCGGCCTGGTCCTCATCCTGGCCGCCGCAGCTCTCTTTGTTCTTCGTCGCGGCGCGGCGTAAGAACGGTTCACGGAACAACAAAGGAAGCATCGATGAACTGGCAGGAGCAGAAGGTGGCAGAAGGCATTTTGTACACAGATATGTACCAGCTGACGATGGCCAACCTTTATTTTCGTCAGGGCCTGCACGAACGGCCTGCGCAGTTCGACCATTTCTTCCGCAGCTACCCCGACTATGGCGATCATCAGGCCGGTTTCTGTGTTAACGCCGGACTGGAGTGGTTGCTGGACTGGATGGAGCACTCATGTTTCGGTCCGGAGGAGATTAAGTATCTACGCGCTCATACGGGTCCGAGTGGCAATCGCGTGTTCGAAGATGATTTCCTGGCGTGGTTGAGTGAGAATGGCGCCTTCTCCGGCATATCGCTCCGCGCCATTCCGGAAGGACGAGTCATTCACCCCAACGTACCGATCACCGTGGTTGAAGGCCCTCTCGCTATGGCCCAGATTCTGGAAACGCCGCTTCTGAACTACCTGAATTACCAGATACTGGTTGCCACCAAAGCGGCCCGCATCCGCGCCGTCACCCGCGGGCAGCTACTGCTAGAGTTCGGCATGCGACGCGGTCATGAACGGGGGGTCAACGCCGGAGCCAGAGCGGCGCTGATCGGCGGTGCAGATTTCACCTCTAACGTCGGCATTTCCAAAGTGCTGGGGATTCCGGCGAAGGGAACGCACGCGCACAGCATGGTCCAGGTCTTCATGGCCCTCGGCGAAGGCGAACTGGGCGCATTCCGAGCCTTCGCCGACGTCTACCCCGATAACTGCATTCTGCTGGTGGACACAATCGACACGCTCGAAAGTGGCATTCCCAACGCCATAAGAGTCTTTGAAGAGTTGAAGCGAAGGGGGCATAAGCCGGTAGGCGTGCGCCTTGATTCTGGCGACCTGGCGCACCTCAGCGTCCAGGCCGCACGAATGCTAAACGAGGCAGGCTTTGAAGACGTGTCCATCGTGCTCTCCAACCAGTTAGACGAACTGACGATCTGGCAAATTCAGACCCAGATCGCGGACGAAGCGCCGCGCTACGGCATGGACGCCGATCGTGTCATCGGGCGCCTCGTGTATGGCGTGGGAACGCGCCTGATTACGTCAAAGTCAGATGCCGCTCTGGATGGGGTATATAAACTGGTGGCAATCGACAGCAACGGCGATTGGACGCCGGCGCTAAAGGTATCTGAATCGCTGTCCAAAGTGCCTCATCCTGGCAATAAACGAGTCTGGCGCCTGTATGACGAGCGGGGGAAGGCCACGGCCGATCTGATTGGTCTCGCCGACGAAGACCCGGGGTCGATGGAGCGGATTCTGCTCCATCACCCCACAGAACACGGCACGTTTCGCACATTGCGGGCCGATCAGATCTCGGAGGCCGAACCGCTGCACGTGGACGTGCTGGTGGATGGTGCACAGGTGTACGAGACGCCTTCGATCGCCGACATGCGCCGACAACGAATTGCCGATCTGGAACGCCTGGACATCGGCGTAAAGCGTTTGATGTATCCTCACATCTATCACGTTTCCCTGACCGAGCGGCTCTGGAATATGAAGGAGGACCTCATCCAGAAAGCGCGGCAACAAAGCACGTAGCAGGGCCCATCTCATCTTACTTTCATCTAACAGAAAATCGCTATCATGGCCTCGGTCTGGTGAGATGGGGGGATCCACGTATTTAAACCCATGGAGGCTATGCTGGCCTGTTGCCACAGTGGCAGCATGTACAAATCTTTCTGTAACGCATACTCAGGAGGAGTGTAATGACTACCGCGGATACGACCGATTCCTATCGCTTTCAGGCTGAAATTAAGCAGCTGCTCAACATTCTGGTCCACTCACTTTACCAGGATCGCGAGATATTCTTGCGCGAGTTGATTTCCAATGCGTCAGACGCCCTGACCCAGATTCACTTCCAGATGTTGACTGACCACAACGTGCACGATCCCGAGGCGCAACTGGCCATCCACCTGGAAACCGTTGAGCAAGAGGGGCAAAAGTGGCTGGTTGTGAAAGATGCCGGCATTGGCATGACGCGAGAAGAACTGATCGAGAATCTGGGTACTATCGCTCAATCCGGCGCGCGCGCCTTTTTGGAACGGCTGCAGAGTGATGACGCCAGCCCGGGTGATATTATCGGCCAGTTTGGTGTTGGCTTCTACTCGGTGTTCATGGTTGCCAACCTGGTGCGCGTCGTCTCTCGCAGCTACCGGCCTGATGGAGAGGCGGCTGCCTGGGTATCCAGTGGCGACGACAGTTTCCGCATTGAGGAAGCAGACAAGAGCGATCGAGGCACGGAAATCCACATTCAACTGAAGGAAGACGCCGAAGAGTTCGCCAGTGAGTGGCGCCTGCGCGAGATTGTGAAGCGGCACTCAGACTTTGTCAGCTATCCCATTTACCTCGACGGGGACCAAATTAACCAGCAAGAACCATTGTGGCGTAAGTCTCCCTCGGAGGTCACCGAGGAGCAGTACCATACGTTCTACCAGCAGATGACGATGGATTTCCAGGAGCCCCTGGCTACCATCCACACTCACTCCGACGCGCCGGTGCATATCCGGGCCCTGCTCTTCATCCCCGCCAGCCGGGACCGCGGCGTCCTTTCCGCGCGCAAAGAGCCTGGCGTCAAGCTCTACTCGCACAACGTGATGATTCAGGAGTACAACACCGATCTACTACCCAAGTGGCTGGCCTTCGTCGACGGTGTTGTCGATTCGGAAGATCTTCCTCTGAACGTCAGCCGGGAGACGGTTCAGAGCAATCGCTTCATGCGCGGCTTAGGTCGAACGTTGCGGCGCCGTACGGTGCAGACGCTAAAGGAAATGGCCAGAGAGGATCCCGAAAAGTACGGTCGCTTTTGGAAGCAACATAGCCGCACCGTCAAGGAAGGATTGGTCAACGAACCGGCCAACGTGGATGACGTCTTGCCCCTGTTGCGCTTTCCATCTTCCCGTAGCAACGGAACCCTCACCTCGCTCGACGAATATGTAGAGCGGATGGCCGACACTCAGGAAGCAATCTACTATGTGATCGGCGATAGCGTGCAGGCCGTAGCCAACAGCCCCCACCTGGATCCATTTCGCGCGAGGGATCTGGAGGTGCTCTACTGGGTGGACCCCCTCGATCCGTTCATCGCTCCCTTGCTGAAGGAGTACAAAGACAGACCGCTGCAGAATATCGACGACGCGGGTCTGGAGTTGCCGGAGGTCGAGGACGCCCCAGATTCAGAGCAGACAGAGACGTTATCAGAGTCAGAACTGAATCGCTTCATCGGTCGCTGTGTCACGACTCTGGGCGAGCGCGTTGTGGAGGTGCGCGCGTCCAAACTACTGCAGAAGAGTCCGGTACGGCTGGTGACACCGGAAGGCACACCCGACCGTGAGATGCAACGCCTTTATCGCTTCCTTGACCAAGAGTACGAAATTCCCAAGCGCATCCTGGAGATTAACCCGCGCCACCCCCTTATCGTTGATCTGGCGCAGTTAGTCACGGCCAATCCACAGGCAGGCATTATCGATCTGGCCATCGAGCAGCTCTATTCCAGCGCGCTGGTTCAGGAAGGGTTGCATCCTGACCCGGCCGAGATGTTACCCCGAATCGAAACATTGATGGCAATGGCGGCTGCGGGTGAGTTGACCGGGCAGGCAATTTCAGGGACAGACGAGGAAGAGTAGCGTGACAGCAGGCAGCGACCCGTGACGTCAGTCCTCCTGGCTGTTCAGGGCCATGGTGAGTAACGACCGGCCCACCTGTTGGGCGGCCTGCAATCGATCGGTGCCCTCGACCACCACGACGACGGCATAACGCGGGGCTTCGGCCGGCGCCAGGCCAAGATACCAGCTATTGGTGGTCCCGGCCGGCCCGGACAATACGCGGGCGGCGTGTTCTGTAATCAGATCCTCATGGCGCGGCAGTGCGGAGAGGACAGACCAGGCCGCCTCGCCGGAGAACGCCTGCCGATCTTCCGGTACGTTGGGCAAGTTGGTCCAGGAACCGCTTTCATCCTGGACTGCGGACACCACATGGGGTTCCGGCAAAATGCCGCTGTTCCCCAGCGAAGACCAGGCCAGCGCCATCTGCAACGGCGTCACCGTCAGCGCATCCTGACCGAGGAGAGCAGCGGGCAACTCTTCCACTTCCGGTTCCGCAGGGGCCGCGGTAGCCAGAGGCAACTCGGGTGCTGCGAAGAACCCCATGCGTTCCAGGGCATCCAGGAAAGCATCCTCCGGCAATTCCTCAGACAGGGATGACAGGGGGCCCGGGCATGCCGCGTGAAGCACGTCAGCCCAATTGGCCTGTGGCGGTGGCGCTTCCCGGCAGCGAGCGCGCAGGCCGTTCACCTCCACGACGGCGCTTGCGTCTTGAACCTCGTCGGACAGCTCCAGTAGCGATCCGTCGAGGGCCGCGGCAAGCAACAACGGCTGCAATGTTAACCCTGGCTGATACCGACCCTGAGTGACGCGATTGAGCAACGGCGCCTGCTCATCTTCAGCCAACGCGTCAAATTGCGCGTCAAGCGTGTTGGGATCGTAGCCTGGATGGCTGACCATCGCTCGTATGGCTCCATCGGGAAGGGTCATTAACAACGCGGCGCCATTATAGCCCTCCATCAAGGAATCGGCCGTCCGCTGCCGATCGACATCCAGCGTCAGCCGTACATCACGACCGTTCTGCGCCTTATGCAGATTCTGTTGCCAGAATGCCTGCCACACGTCGGAAGTGTCCCCGCGTAACACGCTGTCGTACCCCTCTTCGATGCCGGACGTGCCATGGCGGAACGAATAATAGCCGACGGCCGGGCCAACATCAGGTAGGGTGTATATCCGCTGCAGCGCCTCTTCAGGACCAATGGTCTCGGCTAACACGACTCCGTTGGTATCCAGAATGCGACCGCGGCGCACGCGCAACTCGGCTTCCACCACGCGGGGATTGTCCTCCCTCACCGCCAGCGCCGATGCGCCGACAACGCTCCAGAAGGCCAGTGCCAGGCCGAGCAGCAGAAACGCTGCTAACAGGCCCACGCTTACCACTTCGATGCGCCGCGCGCGCTCATTGAGTTCGCTCATAGGAGGAATTAGAAGAGAAGTGTCACTCTTTCACCAACGGCCCTTACCACTCGCTCATCTTATGGGTCGCGGGTCACTGCGCTACCTTCCAGCCAGCGGCTGCCGGCCGGAAAGGAACAGCAGTAAACCGAACATGACGCTGTTGATCAATAACGAACTGCCGCCATAGCTCAACAAAGGTAGCGTAACGCCGGTGAGAGGTAACACCCGGGTGACGCCGGCCATGATCAGGAATGCCTGGGCGGTCACGAGGATGGTGATCCCCGCCGCCAGATAGGCGCGAAAGGAGCGCTGCGATAGGCTGGCAATCCGCAGACCGCGGTGCCCAAGCACGGCAAAACAGGCGACGACGGCAATACTGCCAACCAGGCCCCACTCCTCGCCCACCGCTGCGAAGACAAAATCAGAGTGCACCACGGGAACGTAGTAGGGGAACCCCTGTCCCACTCCCTGCCCCGTCACCCCGCCGGCGCCCAGGGCGTAGAGCGACTGTACGATCTGAAAGGCGCGGTCCGTCGCTTCCGGCCAGGGATTCAACCAGGCATCGATGCGTAGTCGCACCACGTCGACGGTGAGATAGCCCCACAGCGCGGCCGTTGCCAGGAGAAGCGCCCCGGCTGCTGTGTAACGCCAGTAGCCCGTAGCCAGATAAAGCAAGGCCAGGAACGTGACAAAGAAGAGCGCCGCTGCGCCCAGATCCCGCTGCCATACGAGCAGGACAATGGATAGCCCCCACATTAGCAGTAGCGGCGCCAGAAATGCAAAGTGATCGCGAAATCCCTGGCGCGGCTGCAGCGTCGAAACGGTTTCCTGTTCGTCAAAATAGCTGGCCAAAAACACGATCAGTAGCAGCTTCATCAGCTCCGAAGGCTGGAAGAACACGCCATCAAGTACCGGAACCGGCAGCCACAACGCAGCGCCGGCGCCAGAGGGATTGACGCCAAAGAACAGCGTAGCGACCAGGAGCAGCAGCCCCAACGTAAGCCAGGTGTAGCGATAGCGCCGCAAAAGGCGCATGCTGCGGGGTAATATTGCCGTCGCCAGCACCGCCCCCATGCCCAGGAGGAGCCACAGCGTCTGACGCCCGAGAAAATTAGGCGCCAGACGATCGATCAATATAAGGCCCCACCCTGTCAGCAACGCATATAAGGGGAAGATCAACGGATCGCGCTCGGGTCGAAAGCGGTTCAGCAGCAGGTGCCCCGTCAATGTCAGGAGCAACCACACGCCAGGCGCCCAGAGATGAGCCCAGGTAATTTGTGCCTCTAGCGCCAGGCTGAGGGCGATGCTATTAATCGCAACGAATGCCACAGCCAACAGCAATAGAAGGGACTCTTGCCGCTGCGGCGCCTGGGCAACGTGCGGAAGGAAATTGCCTGTCAGCGATTGCCTCACGTCAGGACAGGTATTTGTCCACCAACGGCGCCAACTGCTCGCGCGCTTCAGCAGGAATGTGATCAGCGCTGGTGATAATCGCGTCACGCAGTCCGTGATGGGCGCGAAAATCGCCTTCCCACGAGGCCATATTCTGCACCAGACGGCTGACTGCATTCTGCGCCAACGTCGTGTTCTTCTGCAGAGTGCGTACCACAGCCTCCACAGTGACAGGCTCCTCGCTTTCGTGCCACACGTCGTAGTCGGTAACGTGGGCCATCACCGAGTAAGCAATCTCGGCCTCGGCCGCCAGAAAGGCCTCTGGACTGGTCGTCATGCCAATTATGCTCATCCCCCACTGTCGATAGGTGTGCGACTCCCCTTTGCTGCTAAAACGTGGTCCTTCTATAGTGATGAACGTCCCACCCTCGTGTACCGTTCCGCCGGCGTCGCGCACAGCCCCTGCCAGCGCGGCGCTGAGTTCCGCTGAAAACGGATCGGCCACACTGGCGTGCGCCACCAGGCCCTGGCCAAAAAAGCTGCTTTCCCTGTGGCGCGTAAAATCGAACAGCTGCTCGGGAATAACGACGTGACCGGGTTCGTAATCTTCGCGTAAAGAACCACAGGCGCTCACCGAAATGATATATTTCACACCGAGCGTTTTCATGGCGAAGACATTGGCGCGGTAGGGGACCTCGCCGGGCGTCAGAACGTGCCCGCGACCGTGCCGCGGTAGAAACGCCACCCGCCGCCCATGCAAAGTACCGACGATGATCTCATCCGACGGCGACCCAAATGGCGTCTCCACCTGCATACGATCCACATCGTCCAGGCCAGCCATCTGGTATAAACCGCTGCCGCCGAATACCGCCAGTTCAACACTCGTCATAGAATCTCCTTCTCACCAAAGATGCTGAAATCCGTCCAATTATAACCAAGGTTGCCTGTAATGCCCATTTGCGCGCTGCGCCGCGCGTGGCAAAATGCCGGGAAAATGGGTCACTCCGGCTGCCCTGCTCCCTTGCGACCGCTCCTGGTTAAAGCCGCTTCCAATCGCCGGATACGTCGCTGTGCCAGACGCTGCACCTTTTCCGCGTGCTGATCTTTCTCCGCCAGTTCGGCCTGCAATCCCCTCAGCGCCACCTGCATCTCCGCCAGCTCGGCGCGGGCTTCGGCCAGGCGATTACCCTGGGCTTCCAGTTGCTCGTTCAGTCTGCCTGCATCTGTCTCCAGCGCTCTGATTTGCGCGTCACGATCGCGCAGCCGTTGCCGCAGTCCTTGCTCCACGGTATCCCCGTCGCTTCCGCGCTCCGTGCCGGTCGCCGCCAGCTGCTTCCTGAGCCTGTTGATAGCCGCCTCGCGCTCTTTGACCTGTTGCACCGAGTCATAGAGCAATTCTGATAGGCGTCCGGCTCGTCCCTGCCACTTCTCTGCCTGGCGCCGTTCTTCGTCCAGCTGCCTGTCCAGGTCTGCAAGCTCCATCGACTGCGCCTTGACCTCCGCTCGCGCCTCCTCAAGCCGCTCCTGAATAGCCTTCAGCGACGTGCGGTACCAGAGCGATTGCTCCTGCTGATCATGTAATTCAGCCCGAGTCCTTTCCAGCTTGCCGTGCAATTCATCGGCGCTGCGCGCATCGTCTTCGGCCTGCACCTCTTGCAGCTCCCTCTGGGCTTGCTCCCAAAGGCGATGCATATTCTCCTGCTCGCGGCGCAGGTCGGCGATAAGTGCGTTACGCCTCTCAAGTTCCTCGTGCAGTTCCTCCACGCGTGTCGTCAGCTCGGCGGCACGAGCCTGGGTTGTTTCCGCCAGCTCCTGCCAGCGCATCAGAGCCTCTTCCTGGTCGGCGCCATGTTGAACGCTCGCCTGCAGGGCGCTCTCCAGGCTCTCTATGCGCCCTTCCATCGTTTCGGCGTCGCCCATCGCCGCAGCCAGCTTCGACTCCAGTTCCTCATTGCGCCGCACGTTTTCCTCGAGCGCGTGGGCGGTCTCCGCGTGCCGCTGCTCAAGCTGCGAGAACGCCTCCAGTCGCTCTTCAAGCTGGCTCTGCGCCTGCTCAAGTTCAGACTCGCACTGCGCCTGCTTCCCGCCTGTCTCCAGAGCGCTTTCGAGCTCCGCAACTCTCTCGCGCGCTGCCGCAAGTTCGTTACGAAGGGTCTCATGCGCCAGCAAACCGGGTTCTTCGGCAATGCGCGCGGTTAAAGATTCAAAAGATGAAACGTCAACGGTGGCCACCCACCCCTCGACAATAGCGCCGGAGGCTACGTTCACGTGCGCTGCGACGGCGTCGCCTACCAACGTTCCCCCGGCGGCCACCAGCAGTTCGTAGGCAACCACCTGGCCCTGCACGAGACCTTCGATCGATACCTGGGGCGCTCGCAAACTCCCATCAACCACACCACTTTCAGCCACACGAACGGGCCCGTCAAAAATGAGGTCGCCGGTCCGATGGTCGATGATCTCCTCGCTCTCCTTGCCGCGCTGGAACAGCGTGCGCCAGAAGCCCTGCCGGTGCTCTGCATCGTTGGGTGTGGTCATGTGGGGCTTGCCTCTTCTAATGGAGCCGATACCATAATATTAGCACTGTTCATTCCATTTTATCTTTTGGCGCCCGTAATGCACAAATTGGAACCAGATGATTCGAAGCGTCCGCCTCAGCGCGCCATTGTACTCGCCGCCGGACGTGGAAAGCGGCTCATTCCGTACACCAATCAGTGCCCCAAACCACTGTTAGAAGTTGACGGGCGACCGATCCTGTCCTACGTGCTGGAGGCGTTGTCCGCCGCCGGCGTCCGGGAAGTTTGCCTTGTCGTCGGCTACCTGGGCCGACAGATTGAGTCTTATGTGGACGGTGGGCGCCCGTGGAGCATACAGGCGACGATACGCTGGCAGCCAGAGCCAAAGGGCACGGGCGACGCCCTCCGCCTCGCCCGCGATTTTATCAGCGCCCCTACCTTCGTCACGGCTGCGGATTACGCCTTGCCCCGAGACTATTTGCAGGCGCTGAAAAGAGTATACATCCGCTCCAACGTGCCTCTTGCCGTCAGCCTGAAGGCGCTACCGGCGCAGGCGCTGAGGCAGAGCAGCAGCGTCCTCTTCGACGATGAGGGATACATCAGCCGCATCATCGAAAAGCCAGAACCCGGCGCCGCACCGAGCAGTGTCGCCGCCTCGCTGATCTACATCGTACCTCCTCAGATCCGCGACTATCTGCACGAGCTTCCCCTCTCGCCACGTGGCGAATACGAACTGGTAAGCGTGATCAACCGGATGTTGGCCGATGGATACGAAATCTGCGGGTTGCAGCAGCAGCCGCCTCCTGAATGGCAGCCACCGGCTGAAACGTAGCAGGTTAGCCGTGCCCGGGCACAATTTCTTGTAACCTTCTCCTGAGTTTGATACACTCCTTCCATGCGAGGGATGGTACGCGTCGCGTGTTTCGTGCTGACAATATCCAGCCTGCT
The DNA here is from genome assembly GCA_048620455.1 of Chloroflexota bacterium. Taxonomy (GTDB): domain Bacteria; phylum Chloroflexota; class Anaerolineae; order Promineifilales; family Promineifilaceae; genus JAAYYY01. Next base: position 17,593 of record JBMCFH010000034.1, read on the forward strand.
CTCATTAGTAACATTTCGCGGGCTGGTTCTGGCTGCCCCCGCCGAACAACCCACCTTTTCTGGCTACGCAGAAATTGACGGCCCTCTTCATCTCGCTATCACAATCTCTCCGCCGGTGAGCAGTCCGCGCGATGCGGTCGCCGTTGAAGTAGTAGTGACCAACCGGCTACAATATGACGCCGCGCCCGAGATTGTGCTGACTTTGCCCACCGCTCTCTCCTCCAACATGGCGCGTTATCCATCCGGAACCACCTACAGTTTGCATCAGAATGCGTTGAGCTGGCAGCCCATCGTAAACGCCGGCGATGAAGACACACTCTCTCTCGATTTTGAAGTGTCGGTCGCCGACCTGACACGGCCCGAACAAGCTATTACAGCCCTATTGCGGCACGGCGGCAATGAGCAAAGTACTACCGCCACTTTCTGGATTGGACTGCCACCCTCAGCGGCAATAAACGTCTCACCACGCGTTGCCGCCGTCGGCCAGACGATTCAGTTGGCAGCTGTAACCGGTGGGCCCGGTCCCTTTACACAACGCTGGTCGCTGGGCGATGGTCGAGAAATTGGCGCCAGAAATCCCGAAGTCGTTTACGCGGCGCCGGGCACATACGCGATAGAGCTGCGTGTCGCAAACCCCCTGGCGGCAGCGACGGCGATCAGCGAAATCACCATTGTGCCCGAGCCCACGGCAGAGTTCACTGCGGACGACGACCGGTTCCCAGTGGGCCAACCGGTCCAATTTACGAATCATAGCGGGGGCGCGCGCCCGCTGGCGTACTATTGGGATTTTGGCGATGGTCACACATCCCAGGAGATCAATCCCAGCCATGTCTATGAGGCAGCCGGCAGCTACACCGTGCAGCTTGTCGTCGAAAGTGAGTATGGCACAGACGAAACCAGTATGCCACTGACCGTGGGCGATAGTGCAATCGTAGATTTCGTCCTTCCCCAGCAAATTGTGACCGGCGACCCGGTACAGGTCCAGGCCTTCAGCGACGACACGGTCAGCACATTACGGTGGGACATGGGCGATGGGCACACCTATGAGGGTGAAACGGTGACGCATACGTACAATCGGGTCGGAGAGTATGAGGTCACGCTTACAGCGACAAACGACTTCGGCGAGACCGAAGTCCGCCACCAGATCAGTGTAGGCCGGGGCACCTTTGCGCTGCACCTGCCGCTGGTATCCGAGGCTGGTGGCCTTACTGTAGAGTCTGTGGGCGGGGCTGCCCCACCGGCCGAGGACGGACCTGATTCAGGTACGTCTTCTGAGCTGACACCGGAATCCTCTGGAGGCGCCGCGGTCGACGTCGATGCCTTTGAACCGGTGACGCTACCGGCCCAGGCGCCGCTGCCCGAGAACGCCTCCCCACCCGAACAGCTCCTGTGGTACATCAACGAAGCTCGCCGTCTACACGACCTGCCTCCGCTGCAATACAATTACGAGTTGAGTATTGCGGCGCAACATCACACCCTGGACATGGCCCAGAATCCAGGTGTCATGCACGAGGGGTCGGACGGCTCTCGACCGGCCGAGCGACAGACTCGCTACGGCTACCTGGGCATCTACGGTGGTGAAGCCGTGGCCTGGGGTTGGGAAAGCGTCATCCCCGTCGTCGAATTTTGGGTCAACAGCCCGCCACATCGCGCGCTCATTCTAAATCCTGCGGCGCGGGAAGTCGGCGTGGGCTATACGGCTGATGGTACTACCCCCAACATCTGGTACTGGGCCGCTGAATTCGGCATTCTCCTCGACGCAGAGTAAAGCAAACCGAAAGGATGCCCGCCGGGCAATAAACGCCTAGTCAGCCGCAGCCAGCGGTTCGCCAACCGCCTCGACCAGCAACTCCTTCAAGGTTGGTTGTCCAATTACTTGCAGTTCGTAGCGCACCCGTTGTGAGGGAAGGCCAATATCGATGAGCCGTCCCAGGTCAATAGGTGTGGCAATCAGCACCAGATCCGCGGGCGTATTATTGATCGTTGCCTGCAGATCCCGCATTTGATCAGCCCCATAACCCATTGCGGGCAAGATTCCCGCTGCATTAGGATACTTCTCATACGTCTCAACGAGCGATCCGACGGCGTGCGGGCGAGGATCGACGATTTCCGCTGCCCCAAAGTAGGTTGCCGCCAGATAACCGGCGCCGTAGCTCATCTCTCCGTGAGTCAGTGTTGGCCCATCTTCTACAACCAACACCCGCTTCTGGCGGATCGCATCCGGATCGTCGACGAAAATGGGCGACGCCGCCTTGACAACCTTCGCCTCAGGATTCACCTGGCGCACGTTACGCTGCACGGTAACAATACCGTCGTTACCGGCCGAATCCACCTTGTTGATCACGACCACGTCTGCCATACGAAGATTCGTCTCGCCGGGATGATAGCGCAGCTCGTGTCCTGCACGGTGCGGATCGGCCACTACGATGTGCAGGTCGGGCCGATAGAATGGCAGATCATTGTTGCCGCCATCCCAGACGATGACGTCCGCTTCCTGCTGAGCCTGCTCGAGAATGGCATGGTAGTCAACGCCGGCGTAGATCACCGCCCCCATATCCACGTACGGTTCGTACTCCTCGCGCTCCTCGATCGTGCATTCAGCCTGCTCCATATCGTCGTACGACGCAAATCGCTGCACCGCCTGCGCCGCCAAATCCCCATACGGCATAGGGTGGCGTACCGCAACCACTCGTTCAAAGCCTGCCTCTTGCAGCGCGCGCACCACGTAGCGGGATGTCTGGCTCTTGCCGCTTCCGGTGCGCACAGCATTGATAGATACCACCGGCTTTTCCGCCCGCAACATCATCTTCTGCGGGCCTAACAGCCGGAAGTCTGCGCCCGCCGCCAAAACGCGAGAGGCCAGGTGCATCACGTGTTCGTGAGACACGTCAGAGTAAGAGAATAGGACCTGGTCAATCTCGTGTTCTCCAATTAATGATTCCAGCTGGCTCTCAGGCAAAATGGGAATACCGTCAGGATAGAGCGATCCGCTCAGCGCCGCCGGGTATCGCCGGTTCTCGATGTTGGGTATCTGCGTGGCTGTAAAGGCCACAACCCGATAATCTTCATTGCCACGGAAATAGCTGTTGAAATCGTGAAAATCACGGCCGGCAGCGCCGGCGATAATAACGCGTTTCGGTTCATTGTGTGACGACATCGTTACTCCTCTCGCTAGTTTCTGATGGGTCGGCTGCAACTGCTGCCGCAGTTCAATCATATCCAGATCGCATCCTTCGTACCACAACGATGGCCCGGACACGTGAAGATTATGTTTAACGATCTTGATATTATGCAAAGTAGTGCTATAATGCGGTCAGAGTGCATGACATAATAATGTAACGGCAGCCTAAATTCTACCACTATAGGCATCATCGGCTGGTTTTCAAGCCAATGTACACTTGATGCTTCTACGTCGCATTTATGGCACAGGAGTAGCCGGCGATGGAAGAGCAAATCATCGCTTTTCTCAACTTCCTCAGGCGCGAAAAGAAATATTCTGAGAACACAGTTGCGGCCTATAAGAACGACCTCAACCAGTTTCTCCATTTCCTCACGTCGGAATACAGCACCGTCGAAGATTGGAGTGCGATTGGTGACGGCCTGTTACAGGAATACGTACAGTACATGCGCGAGCAGCCCTACGCTTCCTCCTCGGTGGCGCGCAAGGTGGCTGCCATCAAATCTTTCTTCAAGTTCCTCGCTGAGCAGAATATCGTGGACGCCAATCCGGCCCAGGATGTGGACTCTCCCAAAGTCAAAAAACGCCTGCCCCAGACCCTGGCTGCAGAAGATGTAGAGAGCCTGCTCGCCGCCCCGGCGCGGGAGCGGACGCCCAAAAGTTTACGCGACACGGCGCTGCTCAACCTCCTGTACGCAACTGGAATGCGGGTCACGGAAATCGTCTCGCTTAAATTACAGGACCTCGATCTGGAGAAATCTGCCCTCTATTGCCCCGGCAAGGACGGTCAGGCGCGCATGTTGCCCTATGATGAACGAACGGGGCAGATTCTGAACGAATACCTGGACGAGGGCCGGCCACATCTGGTCAAGCGCGAGGACGAAACAGCTTTGTTTCTGAATCATCGCGGACAGCAACTCACGCGTCAGGGATTGTGGCTGATCATCAAGGCTTATGCCAAAGAGGCAGATCTGGCTGCAGAGGTCACGCCGCATACCTTGCGGCACAGCTTCGCCGCGCATAAACTGGAAGGCGGCGCTGACTTGCAACGCGTGCAACAGCTGCTGGGCCACGCCAACATCTCGACGACGCAGATCTACGCCCAGATGTCCGACGAAGAAGAGTAAAACAGGACGGCAATGACACAATTTATCACTAGCGAGCAGATCGACGAAGCCGCCGGCACAGTGCGGCAGCGAACAGCGGTTCAGCCGACGATTGCTCTTGTTCTGGGATCTGGCCTCAGTGGCCTCGCAGACGCCGTTGAAGACCCAGACATCATTCCGTTTGACGATATCCCGCACTGGCCCGTTTCCACCGCACCAGGCCACCACGGCCGATTAGTACTGGGCCAGTTGAAGAACAAGACGGTGCTCGTCCTCCAGGGACGCGTGCACTATTACGAAGGCTATTCCATGGCCCAGCTCACAATGCCCGTGCGGGTCATGCGCCGGCTGGATATCAGCACCATTATCCTGACCAACGCCGCCGGTGGGCTAAACCCTGACTTTCAGGCCGGAGACCTGATGCTCATTCGCGATCACATCAACCTACCCGGTCTGGCAGGTCGCAATCCCTTGCGCGGACCAAACGACGACGAGGCCGGGCCGCGATTCCCCGATATGACAGAACCGTATGACCCCGCTTTGCGTCAGGTCGCTCGTGAGGTTGCCGAGGCGGAAGACGCCGTCTTACGAGAAGGAGTGTACGCTTTCGTCGGCGGACCCAGTTACGAAACACCGGCGGAGCTGCGGCTGCTGCAAACCGTCGGCGCCGATGCCGTGGGCATGTCCACCGTGCCCAGTGTCGTGGTCGCCCGCCACTGCGGTATGCGCGTGCTGGGCATCTCCACGATCACCAATATGGCGACACCCGATCCCCTTCCCGGTCAGAAAACCACGCACGAGGAAGTGTTAGAAGTGGGAAACCTCGTTGTTCCCCGGCTGACGTCCCTCATCCATGGTGTCCTGAACAGGCTGTAGCGCGCCGCCCACGACTCAGGGCAGCAGGCTGTTAGACGCCGGCGCGCTTCCGGGGTCGCCGACCCTTTGATCGGCCCCGATCAAGTATGGATGAAATTTACGTCTTCCTCATACGCAATGACGTATGGATCTATATTCTCTGCGCACTGGGGCTGTTGTGGTTCTTCAGCGAGCTGGTGCGTTCTCTTGGAGCCCTTCGCCGGGCGATGTTCCGCCTGGAACGCGAGACCGCCCTGCGCACAAGAAACAGTGCGCTGTTCTTCATCACGCTTCTAAGCAGCGTGATTATCGTCGTTGCCTACGTCAATATACAGATTCGGCCCACGTTACCCGCAGAAATGCTGCGTCCTCCCACGCCGACACCCGAGCCGAACCTGGCCCCGGCATCCACTGCCACCGAGGAGGTTACGAGCGTTGCTCCTTCCCCAACATCGCCAATTCCGGCAACCGTTACCCTTCCTGGTGACTCCTCCACAGTCACCGGCACAATTACCAACACAGTTCCACTCACCGTAGAAGACAACATTACCGGCGAGACACAGGCCGAGCCCCCGGGCAGCGTCGCCGGTTGTTCTGAGGACGTGGCAATTACCGACCCCCTCAACGACGGCACGGTGCGCGGCACCCTGACCGTTTACGGCAGCGCCAATTCGGAAGAGTTCGGGGAATATGAATTGGACATACGCGGCCCACAAACGAATGATCGGTGGGCCCCGCTGCTCAACCGCGCCGTTACTGAGCCCATTGACGATGGCATACTCGCCGGCAACCTTAACCTGAGCGAATGGTCGTCGGGTCCCTACCAGTTACGCCTCACCGTCACCGACACGGAGGGAAACGTCACCCATCAATGCGCCATCACCATACGCCTCGACAACACCCAGGCGCCATAACTAGATCCCACCGTCGTCCT
>JBMCFH010000035.1:0-23631 GCA_048620455.1 Chloroflexota bacterium
ATTTTCCAATGAGCGATGTGGGACTACCAGAAGGCGGCTCGTTTAAATACGTGGCGACCAGCATGTATTATCTGGCCACAGATCGCTTCAATGAATTTCATGGAGTAAGCCAGGCAACCTACGATGCCTCTTGGCCCGGCGGCCCGTCGACGTCCGATGATTTCGTCTTACAAGAGGGTGATTTTAATGAATTCTATACGGGCAATCCGAACCGTGTTGGATTAGTGAGTACGGAAGCGAAGAGCGCCTCGAGTAGAGAGATTTTTCTTGTTTGGCCCCTGCTGCTGGTGCTGCTGACCGCGCCGCTCCTGCTGAGACGGCGCAGATAACAGGCGCTCACTCCGTTCCCAGCCCTGCTTCCCGCGCCTTAACAATCGCCGCCGCGCGGCCGGACACCTGCAGTTTGCCGAAGATGTTGGAGACGTAATTGCGCACCGTCTTGGGATTGATGACCAGGCGCTGGCCCACGGCGGGACTATTTTTCAGCCTCGCCGTGGGCCTCGGCGCGCATGGGGCGGGGGTAGATTAATCTGTCGCCGCATCAGCCGTCGCGAGCGACGCCAGATACATCCATAATCCCCGCAGCTCGTCGTCTTCTAACTTGCCGAAGGAGTCCCAGGGCATGAAAACGGGATCCATTTGGCGACCACCAGGCGTCACACCGGTGCGCATCGTGTTGATGAATTGCTCTTCCGACCAGGCGCCTGCTGCTGCCAGATTGGGCGCGGGCGGCGACTGTGGGTCGGGGGGTTGCGCTCCGGACAGGTCGGAGCCATGGCAACCGACACATAGGCGCGATATGTAATGGCCATAAGCTTCGTTCGCTCCGATTTCTGGCATCTCAGGGAAGGGAGTGTCATGATCGATATATTCCGCGGGGAATACGTTTCCAAGCATTCCGGCGCCTACGAGAATGCGACCGGGGAGTGTCATTTCTGGTTGGGGCGATGGTTCGCCATTTTGCGGGAGTGATTTCAGGTAGGCGACGATCGATCCCAGATCCTCTTCACTGAAGTAGATGAAGGCTTCGGAGGGCATCACCATTGTCATGGGCTCGGTGTCTCCAATGATCCCAGGACATATTGTCCCGTCCTGCCGGTGTGGTTGACATATCCACGCGGCCTCTCTAGACTCGACACGTAATTTGCCTTTTGAACAGACCTGCCAGGAAGGTGATCTTGACCGACTCTGCTCTCTCTGACCTGCTTATTCTAGATTTGTCGCGCGTCCTAGCCGGACCCTTCTGCACCATGCTGCTGGCCGATTTCGGGGCAGAAGTCATCAAGGTGGAGCGTCCCGGGCGAGGCGACGGCACGCGAGCCTGGGGGCCGCCCTGGGTGCGTGAAGAGAGCGCGTATTTCCTGAGCGCCAACCGTAACAAGAAGAGCATAACGCTGAACTTGAAGGCGGCGCGGGGACAGGCCATTGTGCGTGGACTGGCGGCCAGGGCAGATGTACTCATCGAGAACTTCAAACCGGGAACGACAACCCGGTTGGAGATAGATTACGAGCGGCTGAGCGCTGAGAATCCGGGTCTCGTTTACTGCTCCATCACCGGATATGGACAGGACGGCCCCTATCGCGACCGGCCCGGTTATGACTTTATGATCCAGGCCCAGGGCGGCATCATGTCCATCACCGGCCCACAGGAGGGTCCTCCCTACAAGGTAGGTGTGGCTATCGTCGACGTGACCGCCGGCCTTTATGCGGCTAACGCCATTCTTACCGCTCTGCACGAGCGGCAGCGCAGCGGAAGGGGACAATACATCGACGTCGCTCTGTTTGACAGCCAGTTGAGCTGGCTGGTCAACGTCGCCCAGAACTATTTCGCGACGGGCGAGACGCCACAACGGTATGGCAACGCCCATCCCAACATCGTTCCATACGAGAGCTTCGTCACTGCTGATGGCCATATGGCGTTGGCTATCGGCAGCGACGCGCAGTTCAGACGGTTTTGCGAGCTGGCTCAATGTGAAGAGTTATGGCAGGATGAGCGATTCCAGACTAATGCAGGGCGTGTAGAGCATCGCGAGGTTTTGATCGCGCATTTGCAGGAGGTGATGCGCGAGCGCCGCACGGAGGAGTGGCTGGCGCTGCTGGCTGCAAATGGTGTGCCGGCGGGCCCAATCAACGACATCCCCACGGCGCTACAGGATCCACAGGCTCGGGCGCGTGGCATGGTGCGGGAGATTGAACACGACACGGCCGGAACGATTCAGTTGTTGGGACCGGTGGCCAAAATGTCGCGCACGCCGGCCGATGTGCGTTCGGCGCCACCGACGCTGGGCGCGAACACGGCGGAGATCCTGGCGCAGCGGTTGGATTTTAATGAGGAACAGATTGCTGCGTTGCGCGATGAGGGTGTTATCTAGGCTGTGTTATAATGGAGGTGCCGCAGCTCTTGACGAACATCACACCGCGAGGGATCAGGTCATGAAAACCGTTTCTGTCCGCGTTAACGGCGCTCTGGCGCAGCAGATTGGCAGCTCTCGCATACAGGTAGCGTTGCCTGAGGGGGCCACGGTGGCCGATTTGTTGGACGCGCTCAGTCGCCAGCACCCTACTTCCAGCGATCTGATCCGCCGGGCAATTCCTGTCATTCAGGGTAGTCATGTCTCGCCTGAGGCCACGCTCCCTGCAGGGCAGCAGATCTCGCTGCTGATGCCCGTTGCCGGTGGATGAATTGTGTTGACGTTTTTTGAACCGATCGTTGCAATTTCCCCGCCTGGGGACCGAATTGAAGGAGGTTTTGCAGATGGCAGTTAAAGCAGATGTTGAACAGACCGACGCAGCACGTGATGAGTTGTTGTCACGCGATGGACGGGGTGAGGGACACGAGACGGTGTTCGTCGACCGCTTCATCGATGGCATTCTGGATCCGGGCAAGCCGATGCTGGGACCGGTGCGCGACGGCGGACACATCGTAGCCAACACGGCGCCCGGCTGCTGGGGGCCGATGATCACACCGGAAATCCGCGGCGGTCACGAGGTAACGCAGCCGGTAGCCGTGGCAGGCGCTGAGGTGGGTGACGCCATCGCCATCCGCATCAAGGATATCAGCGTGACATCGATGGCTACTGCTTCGGGGAATGACACCGTCCTTGCCGACCGTTGTGTGGGCGATCCTTACGTTGCCGGTAAATGCCCTGAGTGTGGCACCGTGTATCCCAAGACGGTGATTGAAGGAATTGGACAGGAAGCTGTGCGCTGCGCTAACTGCGGCGCCGATGCCACGCCCTTTAAGTTCGCCAATGGCTACACCATTGCCTTTGATAACGGCCGGTCATTGGGCGTGACACTGAACCAGGAGGTCGCCGAACGACTGGCGAGAGAGGCCAGGTATTACGCGGCGATGCCTGAGAATTCGATACAGAATTCGATCCTTACTTTTGCGCCGCATGATCTCGTCGGTCTGGTCGGTCGCTTGCGGCCCTTCATGGGCCAGTTGGGCACCACGCCGGCCCTGCCGATTCCCGACTCGCACAATGCGGGTGACTTTGGCGCGTTCCTCATCGGCGCTCCCCACGAATACGCGCTGACGGCTGAGGAGCTTGCCCAGCGCACCGATGGGCACATGGATATTGACGCTGTGCGAGCCGGCGCCATTCTCATCTGTCCCGTGAAGACGGAAGGCGGCGGCGTCTATCTGGGGGATATGCACGCCATGCAGGGCGACGGCGAAATCGCGGGCCATACGACCGACGTTTCGGGTACGGTGACGCTACAGGTGCACCTGCTGAAAGGGCTGAATATCGACGGGCCACTGTTGTTCCCAGTAGAGGAGGACCTGCCTTTCCTGGCAAGGCCGCTGACCGCCGAGGAGAAGGCTCGCGCGCAATCACTGGCGCAGCTGTGGGGCACAGATGAGATCGAAGAAAGCCTGCCGATCTCGGTAATCGGCACCGGGCCAGACCTGAACGCTGCCACGGACAACGGTCTGGAGCGCGCCGCGCAGCTACTGGACATGACTGTGCCCGAAGTGAAGAACAGGGCGACGATCACGGGCGCCATTGAAATCGGCCGCCATCCCGGTGTGGTGCAGGTCACATTCCGCGCCCCGGTTGATCGCCTGGAGGCTCGAGGGTTGTTGCCCTTCGCACGCGACCAATACGGATCCTGAACGCGTAGAGACGAGCTCCTGCTGGAACTGAGCCTGGTGCCTGTCGCAACGATCGCTTCGTTGCGACAGGCGCTTTCAGTCGGCCATCGTATATTGGTCGGCCATCTGACTCAGTTTCTCGGCGGCGGCGATGTTGGGATGGGTGAGCACCAGCGGTCGTCCGCGCTTAAGGGCCGCGGCGCAGGCATCGGCTGCCGGCGGAATCACGCCCCGGATCTCGCATCCCAGTTGCCGTGAGATCTCGTCGATGGTCAGGCCCATGGCCAGGGGAACCTGATTGACGATAACCGCGTCCACAAGACCGCGCCCCACGCCCCACGCTTTGAACAGTTGCAGTAACCTGGCGCCGGAAGCCACGCTGTCTGTTTCGCCACGTGACACCAGCGTGATCAGCTCGCATTCGTGTAGAGCGGCCCGCGTAGCGGCGGACATCGCGCCGGGCAGGTCGACTATTACGTAGTCAGCGAGGGGAGAAAGGGTTTCAATCAACTCCGTTACGGCATCAGGCTCGAGTTCGCGCCACGTCTGTGGATCGCGAGGTCCATATAGAACGTCCAGGCCCGAGGCATCGTTGAGAAGGGCCATCTTCAGCGTGCGTTGAGTGAGGCGCGCGCCATCGCTCCCCCACAGATCGCCCAGCGTTTCCGGTGGTGTGTGTCCCAGTTGCACGTCGAAAGTGCCACCATATGGATGGAGTTCAACGGCAATGACCTCGTGGCCTTGTTCGGCAAGCGTGACGGCAATGTTCAGCGCGACCGTTGTGGTCCCCACACCTCCCTTGGCGCCCACAAAGCCAAAAATGCGCCCGCGGCCACCTGGAGCAACTTGTTGCAGCCGGCGCGTGCGCTCGAGGAGCGCTTTGATACGGGCAATCAGCTCCTTGGGGCTGATCGGTTTGGTCAGGTATTCGTCGGCGCCCGCTTCCAGCCCTTCGATCTTATCATCCACTTGCGTGCGGGCGCTGAGCATGATGATGGGAAGCGATATGGTGCCTGCCTCCTGGCGCAGCTGGCGGCATAATTCGATGCCGCTGGCACCGGGCAGCATCACGTCCAGCACGACGAGCGCCGGTTTTTCCTCCTGCAGCTTCCTTAACGCTTCGTCGGCGCTGGCTGCGCCAATAGGCTGAAAGCCGGCGCGATGAAGGGCCAGGCCGATGAGGTGTAGCAATTCGCGATCGTCGTCTACGATAAGGATCTTTTGACTCATGACGCCTCCGCTATTCCTGACCGGAACGTAGATCTGGCACAAGGCGCTCCCTGGATTCGATGATATTTCAATGGACCCGTCCTGGCAACGGCATCTTTCCCCGCGGTCGACGGAGTTCGAGCCTTCAAGAATCTTGGCCTGATGTTCTGGTTTTCACTATAATAGATATATCACTATCCTGGAACTTCCTGGGTAGGCTCCGTAACCACCATTATAGGAGCTCAGGCGGGGAAAGGGTCGGGGCGGCGTTTCTTGTAGAATATGCCGACGTGCGATTCTCTCGGGCAGTGATACATAGAAGGAGGCGGCTTTCTTCGTAGACTCGCGTTGGAGAGCCAAATTGGATCGGCGCCGTGCAGTTTCGGCTTGCCGCCCATATATAGAAAGCGGGAGGCAGTGTTGATGACCGATACGGGGAGTATCAGAGTGATCCTGGCTGAGAGCCATCCGGTATGCCGCGCCGGGATTCTGACGTTTCTGAGGCAAGCGCCTGAGATTGAGGTTATCGCCGAGACCGACGATTGGCGGGTAGCACGCGATTTGACATTGAACCAGAGGCCGGACGTCCTGCTTCTGGATCTGTTTCTGGCAGCGCCCCAACCGATGCAAACGGTTAAATCCCTCTGTCGCAAATGTGCGGACACGGCGGTGATTCTGCTGACTGCGCACAATCGTTATGCCTATTTGTGGGCTATGACAGACGCCGGCGCGGCCGGTTGCGTGGTCAAGGATGAAGCGGCGGAACATCTGGTGAAGAGTGTACGCCGTGCGGCAAGCGGCGTGCCGCTCTATGATTCGCGCCAGTTGTCACTTGCGCAGAAGTGGCATGAGCAGGTCGGCAGGCGATGGTCGCGGCTGACCGAGCGCGAGCGCGAGGTGCTCCGCTACGTGGGGCGCTTCCACACCAACACGGAAATTGGGGAAATGCTGGGTATCAGCGAGAAGACGGTGGGCCACCACGTTCAGCACATTTTGCGGAAGCTGGCGGTGTCTTCGCGGCGGGAAGCAGGCCGTTGGGCAATCCAGCATCTGGACGAGCTAGACCTCGGCCATAGTAACGGTTGAGTTCGTCCATTCTGGGCCCGTTATCCCGCCGTAGGAAAATAGGGGATTTCACCCCATGTCAACTCTGTTTGAGTATGATATCATTACAACTGTCTTCACACCTCTGGGTGGTCCCGCTATCTGCCGGTGGCTAGGTTCCGGAGATGCGGGAGTGTTGCGTCCCTGGTTACTGCAACCAGGGACTTTTTTTGTGTCGTCCTCTTGATGGCTAATTTCACTCGCCCCCTCTGCTCTTATCGACGCCCGTTTTTGGCGTTTCAGCCCGCCACTCCATTATCATCCGGTCTGGGTAACAGATCCGGCACTGAAAAGTCAAAGCGTTCGAGCATCGTCTGCACTTCGGCCATGGTCGGCATATTGTGTCCCGTACCTTGCTTTTGTACCTTGGCGGCGCCGGTGGCGTTCCCCAGGATGCCCAGCAACTCCAGATTCAAATTCTGGCGGTAGCCATACAGTACGGCGCCGGCGAAACTATCCCCGGCCCCTGTGGCGTCAAGGGCCTCAACCGGCAGCCCCGGCGCGATCTCAAAGTCGCCGTCACTCAGAAGAAAGGCGCCTGCTGCTCCGCGCTTAATGATGACCGTCCCAGTCCCGCCTTGTAGGAGTGCGCGGGCCGATGCCACGGGATCCCGCTTACCGCTGAGACGTTTCGCCTCTTCCTCGGTCGCCAGCAGCACCGAAGCAAGAAGCGCTGCCTCCCGATGCCAGTCGTTGTCCACATCGGGATTGCCGGGGCCAGGATCGAAAAACACAGGCACGCCGGCAGCCTGGGCCACCCGGAATGCTTCCAGGACGATGTCAGCAACGTCCTGATACTCGATCCAGCCATCGCAGAAAAGGCCTTCCGCTTGCCGGATGACCGGACGCCAACTGTCAGGGAGCGCGGTTAGCTGCAGTGAGCCGCGATAGCCAAGGTAGGCCGGTTCTCCGCGCTCGTCAACCAGCACCGTCGCTACTGGTGTGCGGGCTCCTTCACTGACCACAATGTGCGAAACGTCTACGCCTTCGCGGCTCAGGCCGTCGAGTACGATCTCTCCGAAAACGTCGCTTCCCACCTCGCCCAGGCAGGCGACGGAAAGCCCGAAGCGGCGAGCCATAATGGCCACGTTACAGGCGCCGCCTGGTCCCAGTTCCAGATAGCTAATGCGCTGCAGGTCGCGCGGCTGGCTACAAAGATCAGGGATGTGCGCGCTGTAATCGGCCAGTAAATCACCCAGCACCAGGTACATTAACTCTCCTCCTCGTTATTTTGCCGGTGGGCGTAATTCTCCAGGAATTGATCGGCTGTCACAGGCGCGCCTGGCAGGTCCAGCGCCATGGCAAGGCGCACCAGTTGCGGTGGCTCTACGCCGGCGTTTTCCAGCAGGCGTTTCTGTGTCAAAATCTCGGGCGCCGGCCCATCGGCTACCACGCGACCGCCGGTCATGACCACCACGCGCGCGAAGTAGTCGGCGCAAAAATCCATGTCATGGGTGATGGTCAGCACAGTATGTCCTTTTGCCTTAAGCTCTTCTACTACGTTACCGACGCGGCGTATGCCTTCCACATCCAGTCCCGTCGTCGGCTCGTCCAGCAGGAGTACCGGCGTCTGCATGGCTAATACGGCGGCGAGCGATACGAGGCGCCGTTCTGGCTGCGATAAATCGTATGGGTGGGAGTCGTCCTGGCCCTCCAGTCCCACTGCAGCCAGAGCCTGGGCCACGCGTTCCTCAAGCGCTTCCTGCTCCACACCCAGATTGCGCGGGCCGAAGGCGACTTCATCCCACACGCGTCGAGCGAAAAGCTGTTCGTCGGGGTTCTGAAAGGCGTAGGCAACCCGTGCGGCTAGCTGTGCGACCGTATGGTCGCGCGTATTCCACTCGCCGACATGCACGTCTCCCCGGCCCGCTTTCAACAGGCCGTTGAAATGTTTGGCCAGCGTGGTCTTGCCCGCCCCATTCTCCCCGATGATAGCTACCGATTCGCCGCTATCTATGGCAAGGGTCACCCCTTGCAGGGCGGTTACGCCGGAGGGATAGGTGAAATAAACGTCCTTAACGCTGAGATTCATTGGAAAAAATGAACCGCCTGTTCCAGCGTGACGGGCAGTTGTCGCCGGCTATCGACCAGACCCTGCTCCTGCGCGCGGCGTGCGACCTGCGTGTAGCGTGTGGGGGCCACGCCATGCGCCTGCAAGTCGCCGGCAGCCAGGAGCTCTCGCGGCGATCCATCTGCCACAATGCCGCCTTGCGCCAGTATAAGCGCGCGGTCGGCGAATTGGGCCGCCAGTTCCACACGATGCCCGGCAAGCACAACGGTCGTTTCCTCACGCTCCGTTAGCCGGCGCAATAAATCAAACAGATCGCGCGCGCCATCAGGGTCGAGCTGCGCTGTTGGTTCGTCGAGCACAAGGACATCCGGTTGCATGGCCAGAACTGAGGCAATGGCCAGTCGTTGCTGCTGACCGCCGGAGAGGGCAAAGGGCGAGCGATCCTCCAACCCGTTCAGTCCGGTGACGGACAGCGTTTGTTCGATGCGTTCCTCCATTTCTTCGCGCGGCACGCCGGTGTTCTCCAGACCAAAGGCGATCTCATCGCGCACAGTAAATTTGGCTCCGGTAATTTGGTTGAAAGGATTGGCAAAAACGAGGCCCACTACGCCTGAGAGATCGGCAAGGTCCGTGCCCTGCACATCAATTCCGGCGACTTCTATTTCGCCCGACAGTTGCCCGCGGTAGAAGTGCGGGATGAAGCCGCTAATCATGTAGCATAGCGTGGATTTCCCCGCCCCGTTGGCGCCCAGAACTGCACAGAACTGGCCCTCAGGGATTTCCAGGTTCAGCTCGGAGAAGACCGGGTCATCAGCGCGCGGATAACGGTAGGTGACGTCCTTGAAATGAATCATGTAGGGTTAGAATAGCCAGAATCGTAACACAATCGCCGCCCCGGCGCCCAGTAACAGCAGCCAGCGCATCCATACTTGCCACTGTTTGTCCTGCAATCGCTGCAAATTGGTGCGCGGGCCGTCTCGACCAAAGGCACGCACTTCCAGGGCGATGGCCCTTTCTTCGATGTCAATGATGGCGCCCAGAACCAGCGGTTGCACCAGCGGCAACAGGGCGCGAAACCTTCGCCAGATACTGCCTTCCGTTTCCAGCCCGCGTGAGCGCTGCGCGTCGAGGATGGTGTTGGCCTTGGCCTGAAAGCGCGGCACGATCTGGATGGTAGTCAGTACGATATAAGTAATGCTGCGCGGCACACCCTTTTCGCGCAAAGCCTGCATCAAGGCGTCGGGCCGCGCCGTAAAAGTCAGAATAAGAAAGCTGCTCACGATGACCAGAATGCGTCCAGTGGCGCGGATGGCGAAAAACAGCCCTTCGCGCTTGAGCGAGAGGGGGCCAAGATCGAGGATCGGCGTCCCTCCGGGCCAGAACAATCCCTGCACCAGGAATAGCGAGACGGCGAAGGGCAGAACCGCCTTCAGCGACGCGCTCAGAAACGGGCGTAGAATGCGGCCCGCCAGGGTCAGCGGCAGCAGTAGAAATAAAAAAACAGCGTAAGCGCCCCACAACCCGGGCGCCACAAGACCAAGCACCAGGCAAAAAAACGATAGGGCCACGGTGGTGAGTGGATGCAACCGGTGCAGCGGGCTGTTGCGCTCCAGGAATAGGCTGAAGGACGAGCTCATACCTGTTCCGTCGAATCAGGCAACTTCTTCACTGCGCGAGAATCGATCCAGGAACCGGTGTGGCAGACCCTGAACGATCAGGTAGACGATGAGGAAGGTGATCGCTTTGTCCAGGGGATCAGACGTGACGCCCTGGGCGAACGACGCCGGAAGAATGCCGAAGCCAATGCCGCGGAACATGGCCACGACGGCATCGGTGCCGGCGCCGGTCACGCCGCCGAATACGTAGGCAGAAATGGGAGCGGAGAGGACAGCGGCGACGAGCCCGGCAATGATGCCGGCGACTACCGACTTCCACCAGACCCTGAACCAACCAACTTCCGTGAAGAGACCTGCCAGGAGGCCGATGACGGCGGCAACGGCGGCAAAGGGTGCATAGGTGACGTTGAGGCCACTCAGGCCCCAGACCAGGTTAGAGAGCAATCCTGTCAGCGCGCCTGCCCAGGGACCGGCTAAAGCGCCGACAAGGACGGTGCCGATAGAGTCCAGGTAAAGTGGAATCTTCAGAGCAAATATCAACTGGCCAATGGCCACGTTAATGGCAATGGCCACAGGTATCATCACCAGCGTCAATGTGTTAAAGTCTTCACGAATTCGTTCCATTGTTGCTAATCCTCCTTGCGTTTACACGATGTATGTTTACTGGTGTGTCAGTGAATGAGAACGGCTGGCACTGAGCGTAATCATACACATTGTACGGCAAGAAACGCAACGTGTGAAACGAATTGAGCGGGAAAGAAGAAGATTTATTGGGGGGAGTTGTGAAGGGATTCAGTCGAGCAAATTGTGGATAGCGTCAACCAGGTCATCTACGTCAAATGGTTTGACGAGGACGGCGTCCGGAGTCAGGTCGCCCCGCTTGTGTTGCTTGAGCGGGCGCTCATACGCCGTGATCAGTACGATGGGGATTCGCGCCCAGCGTTCGTCCTCGCGCAGTGCTTCCAGTAAGGCGTATCCATCCATCTCGGGCATCATCACATCGCTGACGATACAATCCGGCATATCCTGCTCTATGATCTCTAATGCTTCGAGACCATTGCCAGCAGTGATCACCTGGAAATCGGACAACAACAGCAGGTCGGCGATACTTTCCAGCAGGATTTTGTCGTCGTCAACAATCAGAATTATAGGTTGCGTTGTCATCGGTCTTGTCCTGCTGTAATCGGGCGATAATTTTGCACCCCCAGAAGTACTGCATGTGCAGGTAGGCTAATCTGTCTCAAAGGCCTGAAGCTCCATCGCCACCGAATTATCCGCGGACTGGTGAGCCAACCCCTACTGTGACTCTGCACACGAATTGTACAGTTTGCTGTTATCACCGGCTACCCAACTTTTGTACTGTCATCTGGTTCATGAAACCCGTGGACACTTTTTTTCTTTTTACATAATAGTATATACTAAGGCACTGAAAGGCTTCTCTCAGCCGGCGCCGGAGAGTTGAGAATCACTGCTCGCGCATGGAAGTCAAGGGAACACGCACAGACACAGGTGGGACTATGCGACGCCGAGTAAACGCCATTGTATTTTGGATCATTGTTCTGTCCAGTATGGGGCTCATGATCCTGTTGATTATCCGGCCGGACCTTGCACCCTCGTGGTCCGGGGTGGGGCAGTTCTCTCTGCCAGGACCGGACGTTGAACCTGCGAAGACGTTATGGGACTGGATGGAGCTGCTGGTGGTTCCCGTTTTCCTGCTCGCCGCTGCCTGGTGGTTAGGCACGGTGGTCCGTTCCACAGGTCGCACGCACATCGAAGCCGAACAAAGTATGGATGCCGCTCGCCGCCAGCAGCGTACGTTGGAGACTTACTACGCCGACATGACCGAGATGCTTCTGAGCGGTGCGCTACGCGCCTCTGCGCAGGACGCCACCGTACGCCATGTGGCGCAGGTGCGCACGATGACTGTGTTGCGCAGCCTGGACGAATCCCATAAGGGAGAGCTGCTGCAATTTCTCTCAGACTCCGGTTTGTTGGAGAAGAAGCATGGCCTGCAGCTAGAGCGCGCCGATCTTCGCGGCGCGCGGCTGAACCGGGCCGTTCTTAGTAAGACGCGGCTATGGATGCTTGACCTGCGCAACGCCGACCTGACGGGCGCCAACCTGAACGGCGCCGACCTGTGGCTTGCCAACCTTGCCGGCGCCTGCCTGCGCGGGGCGAAGCTGCAGGGCGCACATCTGGGGGGAGCAATTCTGTCGGGCGCCGATCTCAGAGGCGCCGATTTGGGCAAGGCTAATTTGCGCAAGGCAAACCTGAATAGCGCGGATTTGAGAGGCGCCGCAGTGACTCTGTCTCAGTTGAGCAAAGCGGGGTCCTTAGAGCACCTTATTTTGCCGGATGGGACGCTCTTTGAGGACGGAGAAGGGACGAACCCGCCGGCGCGAGGATAAGGGCTGCGCACGCATACGGTCATTGGTCCAGGTTGCAGGCCTGTAGCAAGCTCCGTGTTCCCAGTATGAACAAGACGCGCACGCCGGTTCTCCGGATGCTGCGATTCGCTTATCAAACAACTCGAGGAGAGTGTTATGAACCTGTTGATTGAAAACGTTACTATTTTCACGAATGATGAACAGAATTCAGTCCTGGATGGGCGCCAGGCTGTGGCCATCGAAGGCAGTAAGATCGCTGCCGTTGGAGCGGAGCAAGAGCTAAAGGAGCGATTTGGCGACTTTGAACGGTTTGACGGGGAAGGGCGCTTGCTAATGCCCGGTCTCGTAAATGCCCACATGCACTTTTACGGCACGTACGCCCGCGGTCTGGCCCTGCCACGCCAGCCACAGGATTTTGGCCAGATTTTGGCCTGGTTGTGGTGGACTCTGGATAAAGCGTTAGATCTGGACGGCGTATACTACAGCACACTGTTGCCCGCCATACTCGCCGTGCAGAGTGGCGTCACCGCCGTCATCGATCACCATGCGAGCCCCAATGCCGTCGATGGTAGCCTGGATCGTATAGAAGATGCTCTGGCAGAGGTGGGCATGCGGGGGCTGCTGTGCTATGAGGTTTCCGACCGCGACGGAAAGGAGATACGGGATAAGGGGCTGGAGGAAAACGCCCGTTACATCCGCAAGTGCCGGGAGGCCAAAGCACAGAGTCCCGATCACCTGTTCGACGGGATGATGGGTCTGCATGCTTCATTTACGCTGGACGACGACAGCCTGGAGCGCGCGGCGGACATTGCCGAGGGACTCGATCGAGGCCATCATATCCATATGCTGGAAGGAACGCTGGACGAGGAAGAGACACAGCGCAAGTATAGCGTCGGGGTCGTCCAGCGCCTGTATGACCACGGCATCTTCGGTCCGAAAAGCATTGCTGCTCACGGCATTTACCTGGACGACCGGGGCAGAGATCAGGTCGCGGAGACAGACACGATTATTGTTCACAATCCGCAGTCCAACATGAACAATGCGGTGGGTAGAGCCGACATTTTTGCGCTCCTGGAGCGCGGCGTCACGGTTGGCTTGGGTACCGACGGCATGACGCCCGACTTGAAAGTTGACGCGCGCACCGGTTACCTGATGCACAAACACGACCGTAGCGACCCTAATCTGGGCTGGAACGAATTCCAGCAGATGGTCTTGAAGAACAATCCGGCTATCTATCAGCGGTTGACAGGCCAGAAGGTAGGCCGTGTTGAGGAAGGGTATCTGGCGGATGTGATTCTGGTGGATTATGCGCCGCCGACGTCGTTAAACGGAGATACGTTTTGGGGACACTTCCTTTATGGTATTGCGGACGCGCCGGTGGATACGACGATCGTCAACGGCGAAATCGCCATGCGTCACAAGGAAATCCCCGGCATCGATGTAGAAGCAGTTGCAGAAGCATCGCAAACTGTGGCGAAGCGGACGTGGGAGCGATTTGAAGAGTTGAGTCGTTCCTGAGCCAGGTAAACAGCGGGATGTCGCCCGGCATCCCGCTGTTTAATTATCCAAGGCTTAGCGGGCCGTCATCCTCGCCCTCGTACCACTCTAACTCAACCTCCAGGCTGCGCTGTGTGCGCTCGCCTTTCGTTTCTTCTTCCGCCTTAATTTCCAGAAGGAGACGATTGGGTACCTGAAGCGTGACGGATTCACCTCCCTTTTGCAACGTGACTTCATTGGTTGCCAGCTTATCGGCAAGCTCGTGAAGGAACGAGATCACATCCCCCAAGGACATCTGCTCTTCGCTCTCAAATAGGACGATTTCTCTGGCCATTTTGTACTCCTTTGTTATCGGGCAAGTGAGCAATGAACCTGATATAATTATACGTGAAAAAACGCACAAAGCGAAAGGATCCGGATACCCGGTTGCTTTTCCTGGAGATTGTTATGGGTGGCGCGCCACAACCTGTTTCTGACATAGAACGACCCGACTTGAGCGGGCGCCGGCGCATGCGACGTTACCGACCGTGGCGGCGGCAAATTGAAGTGAGGTTCCCCAATCGTGGCAAGGCGATTACGGACCAATTAACGACGGTGAGCGTCGATCCGCTGGTATTGGACATGGCATCGGAAATCGAGCCCCTGTCGTCAGAAGGAACGCCGTTCTTTGCCAATTTCCCGGCGACGATGTGGGCGGTAGAATTCCCCAAGTGGCGACGATATGGGCAGTTCTGGCGCTATCTTCGGGGGGTCATGGAGCCTAATTTTTATGCCCGGCGCCTGCAAGGATTCGCCAACCGATTCCGCGTGTCCCGGCAGCAACAGCAAGACTTGCAGCAGTTGAAGCAGGACATTACCGATTACGCGCACTCTTGCGGTTTTGCTCTGGTTGGCTTTACGCTGGTGGACCGGCGTTTCGTTGCCGAAGGCGCCGATGAACTGTTCCCCTACGATTGCGCCCTGGTGTTGGGTATGGAGATGGAACGGGAGCTTCTGGATCAGATGCCCTCGCCGCAGGACAGATTGGTCGATTTCGAAACGTACATCGCCGCCGGGCGCCAGGTGTTAGAGGTTGCACGCTTTATCCGGCGCCAGGGATATCGTTGCGTGGCGCGTCCGCCGTTGGAAGGGTGGGTTAAGTACATTCCACACGCCGTAAATGCCGGGCTGGCAGAGCTTGGCGCGAATGGCGTAGGGCTCACGCCTCAGTTCGGCCCACGCCAGCGCTGGTGCATGATCAGCATTGACGCCGGCATCGAGCCCGACGAACCGGCCGACTTCGGTCTGTCTGATTACTGTGAGGATTGCCTGATGTGCGTGCGCGGCTGCCCCGGGCGTGCCCTGTCAGAGGAAAAGGTGTGGTGGCGAGGCGTAAACAAGCACAAGCTGGATCCCGTGCGTTGTTGGCCTTACTTCACCCGCTTTGATGGGTGTGCCATTTGCCTGAAAGTATGCCCCTTACATCGCTTTGGCTACGATGCGTGTATGGAGGCCTATGAGGAAGATGGTACTATTTTGGGGAAGCCACCGGGCGTGGAGCGTTACCTGGCGCGCCGGGAGCGTCGCCGCAAAGCGTCAGTTTCTTGACAGTATCCCTTAATACGCTACAATTTGTCATACAACCATACGATTAAGCCGCAGTCGCACGTTTCACACTGGGTATTCCCACATGCTTGAACGAAAACCATCCTTAACGGATCAGGCCAAGGCGCACATTAAGCAGCGCATTCTTGATGGTGAGTTCGAGGACGATCGCATTCCATCGGAAAGCGAACTGGCCGCCGAACTGGGCGTGAGCCGTACGACAATCCGCGATGCCCTGAGCCGGTTGCAAAACGAAGGGGCCATCTATCGTAAGCAGGGCTCTGGCACGTACGTCAATCGCGCCGGGCTGCAAATCAAGACACGCCTGGAAGAGATGTGGTCGTACGAGTCGGTGTTGACTGCCCACGGCTACACGCCGTCCGTGCGCATCCTCCGCGTTGAGAGAGAGCCAGCCGGGGAGGAGGTGGGCAACGAACTGCGTATGGACGCCGAGGACGAGCTGGTAACGGTAGAGAAGCTCTTTCTCGAGGACGACGAGCCCGTAATTCTCACCATCAATCAGGTGCCAGAATACCTGGTGCGCGGCTCGATTCCTGATGAGCAGTGGCGGGCGCCCATCTTTGAATTTCTCCTGGAGCACTGCCGGCAACGGCTGAGTTACTACTTGTCCGAAATTGTACCCGTAAGCGCCTCATCCGAACTGGCCGGCGTGCTGCAGGTGGAAGCGGGAAAGGCGCTGATTTCCTTTGCGGAAGTAGGGTTTAACGACGAGAACGTGCCGATTCTGAAGACGATGTCGTATTTCCGCGACGACCTTTTGCGCCTGCGCCTCATCCGCCGGCAGGTATAGGGCCTGCGCGGGCCGCCGCGGTTGGTTGTTAATTTCATACTACACTCAAAGAAGGAGTAACATCATGAGAAGTTTTGCAGGACGCGACATATTATCCCTGAAGGATTTTGAACGCCATGAATTTTTCCGCGTCTTCGAAGTCGCGGAGAAACTGGAACCGATTGCCCGCAATCGCCGAAATTCGGATCTGCTGCGCGAAAAGACGCTGGTGACAGCGTTTTACCAGCCTTCGACGCGCACGCGCCTGGCCCATGAGGCAGGCATGATCCGCCTCGGCGGACAGGTTACCGGGTTCGCCGACGCAAAGATGACGCGCGCCGGCGACTTCTACCAGGAATCGATCAAGGACACCGTCAAGATGCTGGAGTTTTATGGCGACGTCATCGTCATGCGCCACTTCCAGCAGGGCGCGCCGCACGAGGCCGCAAAATGGGCCTCCATTCCCGTCATCAATGGTGGCGATGGCTGGGGCGAGCATCCCACACAGATCCTGACCGACCTCTACACTGTCTGGCGTGAGAAGGGTCGCATCGACGGCCTGAAGTGGCTGGCGGTTGGCGATATGCGCATGCGTACGATGCACTCGCTGGCCCATGGTCTGACCCAGTTCGACTGCCCGATCACCTTCGTTTCTCCCCCGGACATGTCTCTGACCGACGACTTCAAAGAAGAGTTGGCGCCGTATAGTCTGGATTACCGGGAAGCGGATCACGTGGAAGAGGCCATCGAAGATGCGGACGTCATCCTCGTCGAGCCCGTTGTGCAGCCGGACTACACCAAGTCGCGCGACGAGCGCACAGGCGAGGTGGATCTGACGCCGGCCAATTACAAGATCACGCGCGACTTGCTGGAGAACCGCGCCAAGTCCGATGCGATTTTGTTGCACTCGCTGCCGCGCATGGACGAGATTCCTGCGGACGTAGATATTACGCGCTGGTCCCGCTACTGGCAGGAAGCGTTCAACGGCGTTGTTATGCGCATGGCCTTGCTGGCGCTTGTCCTGGGGAAGATGGAATAAAGAGATCAGGAACGCTTGCTGTTGATCAGGAGGTTGCCGTCATCGGAAGAGGGTGCTTTCTGATCAACATTCATTGTAGGAGGAAATAATGCAAACCGGATTACGCGGTCGCGATTTTATAAGCGACCTTGATTTTTCTAAAGAAGAAGTTGAGACAGTGCTGGACGTTGCCTGGGATTTGAAGATGAAGCGCGCCATGGGCGTGCCCCACGCCTACCTGCGCGACAAGGTACTGGCGATGCTTTTCTTCTTTTCCAGCACGCGTACGCGAGGCTCGTTTGAAGCAGGCATGGCGCAGTTAGGCGGACACGCCGCGTTCATCGAAAGCCGCACCACGCAGGTGTCTCATGGCGACACGGAGAAAGAGCTGGGCGAGATCTTCGGCCGGTACTTTGACGGTATCGCCATTCGTCACGTCGATTGGGGAATCGGCAATCGCTATCTGAACCTGGTCGCCGAGGCATCCCGTATGCCCGTGCTGAATATGCAGTGTGAGATTTATCACCCCCACCAGTGCCTGGCCGATCTGATGACGATCATGGAGAAGAAGGGGCGCAATCTGCGCGGCAAGAAGATGGTTGTCTCCTGGGCGTATGCCTCATCGTATTTGAAACCGGTGTCTGTGCCACAGTCCCTGGTCTTACAGATGCCTCGATTTGGTATGGACGTGGTTCTTGCGCATCCGCCCGAATTTGAGCTGATGCCTGAGGTAATGGACCAGGCGCGCGAAATGGCGCGCAAACACCACGTGGGGTTCGACGTGGTTCACGACATGAAAGAGGCGTGCCAGGACGCTGACGTCATTTACGCTAAGTCCTGGGGGCCGCTGCTGACCACGCAGGACCCGGACGAGGGTAAGCGGATCCAGGACCAGTACAAGGACTGGGTCGCCAACGACGAGTTGATGTCACTGGGCAAAGATGATGTGATCTATATGCATCCTCTGCCCGCCGATCGCGACATAGAGGTCACCAGTTCGGTCCTGGACGGTCCGCATTCGGTCGTGTTTGACGAAGCCGAGAACCGGCTGCACGCACAGAAAGCGGTCATGGCTCTGACAATGTAGACCGTAATGTAGGGGCCGCGTGCACCATGCCGGCGGCCTCTACCCCAACATTTTAATGGAGGAGGATTCCCACTATGGCAGAACAGAAATCTGGACAGCGTCTTGCGGTAATTGCGATTGGAGGTAACTCGCTTATCCGAGATAAGGCCCACCAGTTTGTTGAAGACCAGTACAAAGCAGCGGGCGAGACGGCAGGGCACATCGCGCGCATGATCAATGAGGGCTGGGACGTTGCAATTTCCCACGGCAACGGACCGCAGGTCGGATTCATGTTGTTGCGCTCCGAAATTGCGGCGCGGGTTGAAGGGATGCACGAGGTACCCCTTGATGTATGTGGCGCGAACAGCCAGGGCTCAATCGGTTATGCGCTTCAGCAGAACCTCCAGAATTACTTTCTTGAGCTGGGTGTCGATAAGACGGTTGCGACGGTCGTGACACAGGTGGAAGTGAGTAGCGACGATCCTGCTTTTAAGAATCCGACCAAGCCCATTGGCAGTTTCATGACCGAAGAGGAAGCCACGATGCGGCGCGCGCGTGACCAGTGGGAAGTCGTCGAGGACGCTGGTCGGGGCTGGCGACGCGTCGTTGCCTCGCCCCAGCCCGTGCGCATTGTCGAGGAAAAAGCGATAAAAACACTTCTGGACAATGGTGTAGTTGTGATCACGGTCGGCGGTGGCGGCATCCCGGTTGTGGTCAACGGCCATGGTAGCTACCATGGCGTTCCCGCGGTGATTGACAAAGATCTGGCCTCGGCGCTGTTGGCCAACAGGATTGACGCCGACCTGCTGATCATCAGTACCGCTGTGGAGAAGGTGGCGCTCAATTGGGGCAAGCCCGATCAGGAATGGGTGGATCGCATGACGCTGGAGGAAGCCAAGAACTACCTCGCCGAAGGCACGCATTTCGCCAAAGGCAGCATGGCCCCCAAGATCCAGGCGGTCGTCAGTTTCCTGGAAGCAGGCGGTGAAAAGGCCATCATCACCAATCCTGAAAATATTGAACGCGCGCTGCACGGAGAAACAGGAACACACATCACGAGATCGTGATCCCTGGCTGCCGCTAAACGTTACTGCCAGATCTGGCAGGAGCGTTCGACTGGCGGTCTGAGGATCATAGGTCCTGGATAACTGAATTTGATGATAGATCACATACAACACCTCAAATGTTTGATCTGCGGTAAGCAGTACGCACCGCAGGAGATCGAATACGTCTGTCCGGATCACGGCAACGAGGGCATTGTGGACGTCTGTTACGACTATGATCTGATCGGCTCACGCATCAGCCGCGAGGCGTTGCAGGAGAACGAAGATCACACCATCTGGCGCTACCGGCCTTTGCTTCCGATAGCGCCCGACGCCTCTGTGCCGCCTCTGGCGGTCGGCTGGACTCCGCTGTACGAGGCGCCGCAATTGGCCGAACCGCTGGGCCTGCAGCACTTGTGGGTGAAGGACGATGGACGCCAGCCAACGGCTTCCTTCAAGGATAGGGCCAGCGCCATGGCCGTCGTCAAGGCCCAGGAGCAGGGCGCGGAGATCATCACCACAGCCAGCACGGGCAACGCCGCTGCTGCCCTCAGCGGTCTGTGCGCCAGCGTGGGACAGCCGAACCTGATTTTCGTTCCCGCCAGCGCCCCGCAGGCAAAAATCGCGCAGCTCCTGGTGTTCGGCTCCACGGTCATGCTTGTCCAGGGTAGCTACGACGACGCTTTTGAGCTGTGCCTGGATGCGGCGGCTGAGTACGGTTGGTACAATCGTAACACCGGTTACAATCCGTACATGAGCGAAGGGAAGAAAACGGCCAGTTACGAGATCTGCGAGCAGATGAAGTGGCGGGCGCCCGACGCTATTTTCGTGAGCGTGGGCGACGGCTGCATCATTGGCGGCCTACACAAAGGTTTGACGGATCTCTATGCGTTGGGCTGGATCGAACAGATGCCGCGCCTGTACGGTGTGCAGTCCGCCGGCAGCGACTGGATGGTGCAAGCCTGGGAAGAGGGCGCCGACCTGCAGAGTAAAGCGCCGATTCAGGCGCAGACAGTGGCCGACAGCATCAGCGCCGGCCTGCCGCGCGACCGCATCAAAGCCATGCGCGCGGTAAAGGAAACCGGCGGCGCCTATATACGCGTGAGCGACGAGCAAATACTGGAGGCGATCCCGGTGCTGGCGCGTGGCAGTGGCGTCTTTGCCGAACCGGCCGGCGCCGCAGCTTACGCCGGTCTCGTCCAGGCCGTAAAGGATGGGCTGGTGACGGCTGACGACCGAATCGTGGTCCTGAACACAGGCAACGGTTTGAAGGACGTGGCCGGGGCCATGAAGGCCGTGGGGCTGGTGGGAACGCAACCCTACGAAGTGTCGCCTGACATTGACGACCTCAAGCGTGTGATGTCGGGAATCAGCGCGGCCTGATGCCGGCCGGCTGGCCGATCTGGCAAAAGGGGCGCGGGAGCAGGCACCCTCTGGGGTCGCCACGAATAAGAGTTGGATACGTGATATAGATAAGATGAGCCGAACAGGAGTAATCACGCCGTAAGTGGGCAGAAAATGCTCGGGCGTCTTGCTCGCTGGTCATATGACGAAGGATGAAAAGATGATTGATCTGACGATACACGACGAAGAAGCGCTCGAGCGCGCCGTGGAGCGCGCCCGCGAGCGAGACATTATTATTCCTACCTTCCGGCAGATGATTAATCCGGAAGAGGTCCCCGAGGTGATTAAGGAGCGGCTGGGCGATGTCGGCCTGTGGGACTTGAATCCGCTGAACCTGTTTCGCATCACGTGGAAGAATGATCCTGTATCGGAGGGCGGCGCTTTCGGCGACGTCAACTATCTGGAATGGCCGCGTGAGCTGACCGGCGTTGACGCCCGCATCGTACAGCTGGTCGGCAAGTGGTTCCCCACCGGCGCGCACAAAGTAGGTGCGGCGTTTGGCTGTCTGGTGCCGCGGCTCGTCACCGGCCAATTCGACCCCACCACGCAGAAGGCCGTGTGGCCCTCTACCGGCAATTATTGCCGGGGCGGCGCTTATGATTCCAATTTGCTGGCCTGTGAGTCGATCGCCATCTTGCCCGAGGGCATGAGCCAGGAACGATTCGATTGGCTGGCCAATGTCGCTGGCGAAACGATTAAGACGCCCGGTTCCGAGAGTAATGTTAAGGAGATCTTCGATAAGTGCTGGGAGCTTCGCCGTTCGGGCGAGGACGTGGTTATCTTCAACCAGTTCGACGAGTTTGGCAATTACCTCTGGCACTATGCCGTGACCGGGCGGGCCATGGAGGAAGTGTTGAATGAAATCATGGACTCTTCCGACCACTATCGCGGCGTGGTCCTGACCACCGGGTCAGCCGGCACCATTGCCGCCGGCGATTACATGAAGCAGTTGTATCCCACCAGCAAGATCGCAGCCAGTGAGGCGCTACAGTGTCCGACGCTATTGAACAATGGCTTTGGCGCGCACCGTATCGAAGGTATTGGCGACAAACACGTGCCCTGGATCCACAATGTGAAGAACACCGATATGGTCATGGCCATCGACGACAACGCGACCATGGGTCTGTTGCGCCTGTTCAACGAAGCGGCCGGCAAGGAGTATCTGCGCGAGCAGGGTGTCTCCGCGGATTTTGTGGACCAGCTGCCCCTCGCCGGTATTTCCAGTATTGCCAATCTGTTGTCGGCGATAAAGTTCGCCCGCTATTATGAGCTTGGCGCGGACGACGTCGTGCTCACTGTAGCCACGGACTCCATGGAGATGTACGAGAGCCGCGTGGAAGAGCTGAGGGAAGAGGAAGGTGAGTTCACCAAACTGGACGCGTCTGGTGTCTACGAGCGCCACCTTCTGGGCACCACCATCGATTACGTCGAAGAGCTCGGTTACTATGATCGCAAGCGAATCCACAACCTGAAGTATTACACGTGGGTGGAGCAGCAGGGCAAAACGTACGAGGAGATTCAGGCCCAATGGTATGATCCCGACTACTGGACCGGCATCCAGGAAAGTATGGACGACATCGACGCCAGGATTGAAGCCTTTAACGAACGCACCGGTCTTCTGAGTAGCCAGAACGGACGCTAGACTCTGCAAACCGGGCGCCATGCGCAAGCTGGGCGCCCGGTTTTCTTTTTATCTAGACTGATTATGGAACCTCCAGAAGGGCCATTGACGACCATACATCTTGTGCGCCACGGGCATATCGTGAATCCCGAGGGCGTCTACCATGGTCGATTGCCCGGATTCCCCCTCAGCGACGAAGGGCGAGAGCAGGCGGCGGCAGCCGGCGCGTGGCTGCGCGAAAAGCCAATTGCGGCTATCTATTGCAGCCCAATGTTGCGCACGCGCCAGACGGGCGAGATTATCCGCGACGCGCTGCGACCGCCGCCGCCTTTGCACGTCGAACCGCTGCTTAACGAAGTCTATTCTCCTTTCGACGGGCGTTCACATGACGAGATGGCAGCGCGCAATTGGGATTTTTACACGGGCATTGACGCGCCGTACGAACAGCCACAGGATATTTTAAACCGGGTGTTGGCCTTTTTTGACAGGGCGCGGCGGGAACACGAGGGCCAGCATGTGGTAGGGGTCACGCACGCTGACCCGCTGGCATTTCTGTGGTTATGGGTCCGGGAGCACGCTCTGACTCCTGAAGATCGCAAGCGGTTGGACGCTTTTGGCCTGCCCGACGCCTATCCGGCGACGGCGTCCATCTCCACCTTCGTTTTCGCCAACAATGAAGTAGGAGCCAGCCATCAGGCCCGATACGTCCGACCTTACTGAATCCGGTAGCTAATGCTTGCCAATGGCCGACGCCAAAGATATAGTACGGTTGTCACAATTGCTACAGTTGCGAATCAACAATCGAGGAGGTGGCACGCCCGAAATATCTGACTCTCGTAACTCTCGTAAGCTCAATACTCGAGTTTAACTATTTCGGAGAGAAGAAAAGGAGTATAAAGATGAAGAAGAAACTCTTTATCCTTGTGACGTTGTTCGGTGTACTGCTTCTGGCCCTGGCAGCCTGCAATGGCGGCGCGGCCGAGCCGACCGAGGCCCCAGTGGAAGAACCGGTAGAAGAACCGGTTGAGGAACCCACCGAAGAACCGATGGAGGAGCCGACTGAAGAACCGATGGAGGAGCCGACCGAGGAGCCTACTGAGGAACCGATGGAGGAACCTACCGAGGAACCTGAAGAAGAAGAGGAAGCCGAGGAACCGGCCGAGGAAACTGACCTGGGTACCG
>JBMCFH010000036.1:0-22501 GCA_048620455.1 Chloroflexota bacterium
TTAACAAACTGGACTTCCCCACCCCGGAGGAGCCCGCCAATACCGACAATTTGCCCTGCAGTACCTGGCGCAGCTCCTCAATGCCCTCGCCCGTTTCGGCGCTGGTATAGATGACCTGGTAGCCGATCTCCTCGTAAATCTTGAACGTTTCCCGCGCAGAGGCGCGGGAAGCCAGATCGATCTTGTTGACACAGATGACGGCTGGAAGCTCATTCATCTCTGTCACAACAAGAAAACGATCTAATTTGCGCAGGCTCGGCGCCGGTTGCTTGATCGAAAAGACGAGAACCACCTGGTCGGGATTGGCCACAAGGACCTGTTCCTGATCTTTCAGCATACGGCGATTGCTGGGCGCCGGGCGGGCGCGCGACAAAACGCGGTCTCGTTCGGCGACCGCTTCAATCTGCCCGCTGCCGTCCGGCGCCACGCTGATCGTCACCCGGTCGCCCACGGTGACCAGATCGGTCTCTTTGCGCTCCTGCTTAAGCCGCCCGCGAATCTTGCACACGTAGTTGCCTTCTTCAGTCTCCACGGTAAAGAAACCGCTCTGCGATTTTACTACCAGGCCCTCGAGGTGTTCCGTCAGTTGATCCTCTCCTTGCCGTGCTTATCCACCCAGACGCTTGCGAAACTCTTCGGTCAGCGCCGGCACGACGTCGAAAAGGTCACCCACAATACCATAATGGGCGATCTTAAAGATCGGCGCATCCGGATCGGTGTTGATGGCCACAATCACCTTGGCCGTACGCATCCCGGCCTGGTGCTGGATGGCACCGCTGATGCCGCTGGCGATATACAGGTCAGGGCTGACCGTCTTACCCGTCTGGCCCACCTGATGTTCGTAGGGAATCCAGCCGGCGTCCACCGTGGCCCGAGAAGCGCCCAGCGCTCCGCCGAGCACGCCGGCGAGTTCGCGAATCGGCTCGAAGCCCTCCGGACCGCCTACGCCACGACCGCCGCTGGCAATGATGCGCGCGTCAGTCAGGCTCACCTGGCCCGCGCTGCTCTCAAAGCCCACAACCTTCGTGGGAATGTCCTCCTCGGCAACCACGGGATCCACCCACTCAGCGGAGCCACTACCGCCGGTTTCTTCCGCGGCGGGAAAAGCGCGGCTGCGCAGAGAGATGATTTGCAGGCCATCCTTCACGTAGATGTCGCCGAGCAGCTTACCGGCGTACACCGGTCGTGTCAGAACAACCTTGCCATCTTCGGCGCTCACTTCAATGCCGTCAGGGGCCAGGCCGGCGTCCAGTTGCGCCGCCACCCACGCGGTGAGGTCACGGCCGCGTATTGAAGCGCCGGCAATAATCGCGCTCGGCTCGCGCTCCTGGGCCAGGCCGGCGACCAGCGGACCATGCGCCTCCACACGGAAGTCAGCCAGCGTCTCGTCGTCGGCGCCCAATACGGCGTCCGCGCCGTAATTGAACGCGGCGTCGGCCACCGCCTGCACCTCGTGCCCCGTCACCAGGGCCGTCACTGACTGGCCCAGGGCGCCGGCCACCTGCCGTCCCACGCCCAACGCTTCCAGACTGATGGCGGAAATATTTCCATCGGCGTGATCGATCCAAACCCATACGCCGCTCATATTACCTTCTCCTCAAATAGGCGGTCTACCAGAATCTTCACCTTCTCCTGTACCGTGTCGGCTTCGATCATCTCCGCGCTGGTGTCGCGCGGCGGCGGCTCATAGACGTTGGACCAATCCACCTTGCTGGCCCCGGCGCCGGTGGCCTCCACATCGACCTCCAGATCGCCCGCCGACCACGAAGGGATGGTAGCCCGGTTCGCCTTGCGAATGCCCATGAACGAGGGATAGCGCGGCTCGTTAATTTCCTTGACCACGCTGATCACAACCGGTAGGCGGGACGTCACTGTTTCTTTGCCCCCTTCCAGCAGGCGCTCAACCGTAATCGTGCCCGCTTCCTCATCCAGTTCCTTGATTTCGGAGACAAAGGTCAGCGGCGTCCAGCCCAGCTTCACCGCCGTCTGCATCGCCGTCTGCCCTGTGTCGCCGTCGATGGCCTGCTTGCCAAAGATGGCCACCTGCACGTCGCCCACGTTCTTAATAGCCGCCGCCAGAACACGCGCCGTACCCAGCGTGTCGGATCCGGCGAACGCGTCGTCAGAGACCAGGAGCGCCTCTGTGCATCCCATTGCCAGGCACGTCTTCAGGGCCTCTTCGCTCTCCTCGTTGCCCACCGTCAGAGCCACCGCATCGCCGCCGTGTTCTTCCTGCAGGCGGATCGCTTCCTCGATAGCGTACTCGTCCCACGGATTGACCACGTTGGGCTTTCCGCCGGGATCGTTCCAGTTAACGCGCCCATCCTCGACCGAAAAGACGGCCGTCGTGCTGGGCGTCTGTTTGACACACACAACAGTTTTCATTCAGATACCTCCGTAACCTATTCCGTATGTTACCCGCCCCCGGCTGTGGCCCGCTCGCTGAGGGCGCCTGCGCCCGGGGCGCGGTCAGTAATTACAGTTCCTCTACCACTCTCACCTCATTCAGCGCCGCAAAGCGCTCGGCGAACGAATCGTCGTCAAATTCCAGCGTCGTCGTGCGCCACGAAAAGTCGCGGAGCCGCGCCGCGTTGAGAATCGCCTTTTTCTCCGGGCGGGCATGTTGCGCGCTGGCCCGGCGGAAGTAAAAGAACACCACCGCTCCCGCTGTCGCCGCCAGCGACAGCGACAGCAACAGACGCCAGACCAATGACAGCCAGCCCGGCGATAGGAAGGCGAGCACCAGCCAGACCACCAGCAGCGTCAGACCGCCGAAAAGCCAGCCCATTTGCCGCCAGCGCTCCTCATCCGCCGAGAGACGTTGCAGCTCCCGGTGGCACTCGGCGCAAAGGGGAGCGGATATGGTGCGCGTGCGATGCCCGCGACGGTGGTGCAAGGGCAACCACTCTTCGGCCGGTTGCCCGCAATGAACACAAACTTCAGGAAACCGTAACGCTTCGCCCGCCTGAACCCACACTTTGATCTGTCGCGCCATCTCCAGTGCCACCTGATTAAGCCTGAGTTGCCTCTGCATGGGCCGACATCTACGCGCCGGCCTGCCAGGCCTCTGCATCGTAGGCCGGCAACTCGCAGCGCAAAGGGCTGTCCTGTCGCAAACCCAGGGCATAGCCTGCCTGAATCAGCTGGTGAATTTCACTGGTGCCTTCGTAAATGATGGCGCCGCGACTGTTGCGCAGATAACGCTCCACGTCATACTCGTCAGAGTAGCCATAAGCGCCGTGTATCTGCAGCGCTTCATTGGCAGCTTGAAAGGACATATCGGTCGCATACCACTTGGCCATCGACGTCTCACGCGTATTGCGTTGGCCCTGGTTCTTCATCCAGCCTGCCCGCAAATAGAGCAGCCGGGCGTTGTCATACCACTGGCTCATGTAGGCCAGCTTCTGTTGCACGAGCTGGTGGCGCGAAATCGGCTTGCCAAACGCCTCGCGCTCCTCGGCATACTTAAGCGATGCCTCCAGCGAGGCCCGGATCAGTCCTGTTGCGCCGGAAGCAACCGTATAGCGCCCGTTGTCCAGGCAGCTCATGGCGATCTTAAATCCTTCTCCCTCCTCTCCTATGCGGTTGGCTGCCGGCACGCGCACATCGTTGCAGTTGACCCAGCCGGTGGAACCGGCGCGCACGCCCAGCTTGCCGTGCAGATCGCCCGTCGTCACGCCATCCATGTCGGTCTCCACCATAAAGGCCGTAATGCCATCGTGGGGCGGATCGCTGTCGGGATCTGTTTTGGCGAACCAGAGAACGTGATCGGCCTTCGTTGCCAGGCTGATCCACATCTTCTCCCCGTTAATCACGTAATCGTCCCCGTCGCGCCGCGCCGTGGAGCGCATCGAGGCCACGTCCGAACCGGCGCCCGGTTCCGTCAGGCCAAAGGCGGCGATCTTGTCACCGCGGGCCTGCGGCGCCAGAAACCGTTCCTTCTGTGCTTCCGTCCCCCACTGTAACACCCCCATGCTGTTGAGGCCCATGTGCACGGACATCACCACGCGCAGGGTAGAATCGACCCGTTCCAGTTCCTCGCAGACCAACCCTAGCGTTACATAATCAAATCCCTGCCCGCCGTAACGGACAGGGATGTTAATGCCCAGAATTCCCAATTCCGCCATCCGCGGCAGAACGTCGGGATTCATTTCTTGTTTGCGATCATACTCCTTTATGGTGGGATAAACCTCTCGTTCGGCAAACTCCTTCACCATTTCTGCGGCACTCAGTTGGTCAGCGGTGAGGGAAAAATCTAGCATATGGAAATTTTCCTTAGTATGAGGTCGGACGCCTGCTACTACATAATTGTGTAGCGATTATAACCGTATGTAAGCCTGGGGCAAAAGCATCCGGCCCCCTGAATGAGCTGGAGCCCGGGGGGACGTCGGAGGAAAATGAGGGTTTGCGCTGCCGCCCACAGCGCCCTATTCGTATTCGTAGAATACCTCTTGTCTCACGTCTCCTGTAACACGCCGTCGCCCGTCCCCATCCTCTTTCCTTTCCATGTAATAGGGTGCAGGCTCCACCGTGCGCGAACGTGAGACACCCGGGTTGCGCTTTCCGGTCATCCGCTCCGTGCGGTCAGCTTGCGTATGTACCGAGTGCCGCCCATACATACGTATGAAAGCTCCCAGCACCACCACGGCAAGCGCGCCGATGCAAATCGCATTCAGGCACAGAAACGTTAATTTGCCCAGGGCCATGTGAGTCTCCTTGTCGCGTATTGGGCAATGACAAAGGTTAGCGTAGCGCACTCCCCGCAGCCCTACAATGGGTAATAGCTCCCCCCGTAGATTACCATTTGACCGATTCCAACCTCTCTCTAATAATCGTAGCCTATACTTGTTCTGTCGCCAGGGAAAAGACGCCCTCTGGTGCTCTGCGAGCGAGAAAAAGTCTTGGAAAGGGAGCAGGCGCCAACGCCGATTTGTGCGGACGGCAATTCTTTCGTATAATTGGTGGTTGTGTTGATACCCTCTCAGGCAGTAACCCCCAACTTGGCATAGGTTACATCTCAATCAAAGCCTGCACGTAGGTAGTATTCGGCCGCGCAGTGCGCGTATCTATATCTATTAATCGCGACGAACTCATATATCGAGCTGACGCGTAGCGCACCGATATACGATTTGACAGTTACACATTGACAGTTACACAAACATATAGAGGTAATAAGTTTAAAGACATATGGCACAAAATTTAAAAGTAACCCCCCTTGGCGGCCTTGGGGCAATTGGTAAAAACATGACCGTCTACGAGTATGGCCGCAACCTGATGGTCGTAGACTGTGGCGTCATGTTCCCTGAAAATGATATGTTCGGCATCGACCTGGTCTTGCCGGACTTCGACTATGTAATCGAAAACCAGGACAAGTTGCGCGGCATCGTTGTGACGCATGGTCACATGGACCACATCCTGGCCCTGCCCTACTTGCTGCGCGAGGTATCCACTCCGATCTATGGTACCCGGCTGACGCTCGGTCTCATTGAGCGTATTCTGGATGAAAAGAATCTGCTGCATCAGACCGACCTGCGGCTGCTGGAAGCCAACGAAACGACGGCGTTGGGACCGTTCCGCGTCACACCATTCGCCGTGGCGCACTCCATTCCGGACTCAGTGGGCCTCGTAATCAAGACCCCGATCGGCAACGTCGTCCATACCGGCGACTATAAGCTGGACGAGACGCCCGCCGGCGGGTACACGACCGATCTGCACGCTCTGCGCGAGCTGACCAAAGACGGCGTATTGGCCATGCTGGGCGACAGCACCAACGCCGACCGGCCCGGTCGCACGC
Organism: Chloroflexota bacterium; assembly: GCA_048620455.1. Classification (GTDB taxonomy): domain Bacteria; phylum Chloroflexota; class Anaerolineae; order Promineifilales; family Promineifilaceae; genus JAAYYY01. The sequence goes on from JBMCFH010000036.1 coordinate 5,795, forward strand.
CGACGGAGCAGATCGTGCGCGACACGCTGGACGAGCTGTTTGCCGCAGCGCATGGACAGCGCATCATCATCGCCACCTTCTCATCGCTGCTGGCGCGCCTGCAGGAAATCATCTACCTCGCCGAAAAGCACGGGCGCAAGGTGGCGCTGACCGGACGCAGCCTGGAACAAAACATTACACTGGCGCGCGAGTTGGGCTACCTGGAGATTCCGAAAAATCTGCTGGTCGACGTGCACGCCAACGTGGCCCGCGACAAGATGGTGGTGCTTTCCACCGGTTCGCAGGGCGAGCCGCGCTCCGCGCTCAACCGCATGGCGAACGGACAACATCGCCAGGTACGCGTGCAGAGCGGCGACACGATCATCATCTCCGGCGGCACCATCCCCGGCAACGAAGAAGACGTGGGCCGCATGCTCAACAAACTGTTCGAGCGAGGTGCAAACGTCATCTACGGCAGGCTGGCAGACGTTCACGTCTCCGGTCACGGCAGCCGCGAGGATATGCGCCTGATGCTGGAAGCGGTCAAACCGAAGTTTTTCATCCCGGTCCACGGCGAGCCGCGCCACCTGCACCTGCATAGCCAGCTGGCGCAGCAGGAAGCGGGCATGAAGCGCGAGAATATCTTCGTGCTCGGCGACGGCGCCCAGTGGGTGACCGACGGTGACCGCGCCTGGACCGAGGAGTCCCTGAGCCTTGACGAAGTGTTCGTGGATGGTCGCCTCGTCGGCGAAATCGGCGAAGTCGTCATGCGCGACCGCCGCCGCCTGTCACAGGACGGCTTTATTGTGGCCCTCATTCCTGTCAACCAGGAACGGGAGCTGGCAGGCGAGCCGCAACTGGTCAGCCGTGGCTTCGTCTATCTGAACGATGCCGGCGACCTGTTGGACGCCGGGCGCGAGGAAATCAAGCGTCACGTTTCCCGTGGCGCGCGCAACCTGCGCCGCGAGCTAGAGGACTTCTTCTATCGTGAGACGCAGTCGCGCCCCGTCGTCTTGCCGCGCTTCATTCAGGTGTAAGATAGAACCCGTCTAGACATGCAAAAAGCCCGTCTCCGCAATGTGGAGACGGGCTTTTTTTATTGTCGCCGTCAATCGCTGGCGCGCGCCAGCCTATGCCGGTTTGACCTCCGTCCGTGCCTCTGCGCCTGATGCCCGGGTTCGCCAGTAACCGATTGCCGCCAGGATGGCGATGAACGCCGAAGCCAGCAGCGCCGTGTTGGCGATGAGCGGCTCGTCGGGAAATGCGCTCCGTATGCCAAACAGGGCCCAGATGAGCACCGCGGCGTAAGCTACGTTGCGCCGGTTAAACAGCAGCAGCCCGGCAACCAGCACCGCCACCAGCATCAACGTTGCCGACCACACCTGCCCCGCAATGCCAAAGCCATCCCATCCCCAGTAGCCCAGGACGCTGGCGCTGTTGGCGATGGTCGCCACCGTGATCCAGCCCAGGTACAGGCTGAACGGCAGGTGCACGAACAGCCGCTGCGCCCAGGAGATCTCCCCTTGCCTGCCGATATCCAGCCGCAGATAGATGGCGATCAACGTCAGCAGCAAGACCACCATTACCAGCAGCGAGAGCGCATAGTAGCCATAATGCCAGGCGAAGAGCCAGGCAATGTTCGCCGCGCTACTGGCTACGAACAACCAGCCGATCCGTCGCAGAAATGGCCGTTGACGTTGCGCCGGCAACGCCTGGTACACGATAAAGCCCAGCAAGGTTAAATAGATGAGCCCCCAGATGGAGAACGTGTATCCCGCCGGTGTAAAGTAGGACGGCAGGGAATCGGATATTTCACCCGCCGTGCGACCGTTTAGCGGCAACGCATTGGACAGATAATTAATAAACAGGACAGCAGCAAACGCTACCACATTTACAATTTGAAGTGTCCTTGCGGACACGGATGGTTCCACTTTCTCGTTCATACCCTGGATCTTAAAGTAATGTCCAAGTTCTGTCAAGGTATCATTTCGGATATATAGAGATTATACCCGAAAATGTATCCTCCATTTATGCCCCGTTACATTCACTCACCTCGACGGGTCAGTTACCCTGGGCAACGGACGTTGGCCTAGGCTACGGGCGTCAGGCGTTATCGCGCCCGGTCACCGTCACCGCCGCGGAATGCCTCTGACTCCGGGCCTACCCTTACCAATGGAGTTCACTTGTGATTGAAGGAGGTAACAATCATGGGACCTTACCTGAGCAAGTTTAGAGAAAGACGTACGACGATGCTTTTAGGAGTGGTACTGCTCCTGGCCTTCCTGCTCGCTGCCAGCGGCAGCGTTTACGCCCAGGACACAGCCTGGAACGCATGGTACTGGAACAACGCCAACCTGTCGGGCGAGCCCGACCTGCACAGATTGGAGGGCCAGGTGGGCTTTGACCTGGGGTTCGCCGCGCCGGCTGAAGGCATCGACGCCGATGACTTCTCAGCGCGCTGGGTGAACACCGTACAGGTGGACAGCGCCGGCTCCTACACCTTCTGGGCCCGCGTGGACGATGGTGTTCGCGTCTGGGTCGACGACACGCTGATCATCGACGATTGGGAGGCTCAGGCCGAGCATACCGTCTCGGCAACGACAACGCTCTCCGAAGGCGCGCACGTGGTCCGCGTGGAGTACTTTGACGCTCGCGATGCGGCGCTTCTGGAGTTCCAGTGGGGCCCAACGGGCACCATCACCCCCGGCGACGTGGACCAGGGCGATGTTCCGCCGGCAGGTGAAGCGGATGTGGGCGAAGACGTCGAGTTCTCCGCCGATGTGGTCACCGCCACCACCACGGTCAATCTCAACATACGCGAAGAGCCCGGCCTGCAGGGTGCGCGGCTAACCACGCTGCCCCGCGGCACCGTGGTCGGCTTCACCGGCTTCATGGACGCCACCGGCGAGTGGGTACAGGTAGATGCCCAGGATGGGCCTACCGGCTGGGTGGCGGCTCGCTTCCTGAGCAACGTACCTGAAGGCTTGCGGGCGCCTGGGGAGCCCCCGGCCCCCGACGAGGAGACGGCTTCTTCAGTAACGGTGGAGGATCAGGCTCTTGGCGACGACGCCATGGTCACCATCCCCCGCGTTGACTCCGAGGTGGACGGCTGGCTCGTCATTCACGCCGAAGCCGACGACGCGCCAGGCCCCGTCATCGGGTACACGGCGGTCAGCGCCGGCGCCAATGAGAATGTATCGGTAGAGCTTGACCTGGAGGGCGTCACGCCCACGTTGTACGCCATGCTGCACGAAGACACGGGCGAAATGGGCGTCTACGAGTTCCCCGACGCCGATCCGCCCGTGCGCGTCGACGACCAGGTCGTCGTGCGCCCCTTTACGCTCACCGACATGGTGGACGAGGATGGAGACACCTTTTCCGCCGACGTGGTAACCGCCACCACGCTGGTCAACCTGAACCTGCGAGACGGTCCCGGATTAGAGTTCGCCATCCTGGACACGCTACCTGCCGGTAGCACCGTGGGCTTCACCGGTTTCACCGATGCCTCAGGCGACTGGGTGCAGGTAGACGCTGCCGATGGGCCCACCGGCTGGGTTGCGGCCCAGTTCCTGAGCAACGTACCTGATGACCTGCAGGTACATGAAGGCGACTCGTAAGCAGTTCCTGACGAAGCAAAAAACGATCAACTACCCGGACCCTCCTCGGTAATTGAGCGAAGTAGAGAGCTTCCCGGCCGCCTGAGCGCCCGGGAAGCTTTTATGTCCTCCGGAAGACGCTGTGCAACTAAACTCCCGGCACCTGGGAGCTCTTGTACCTGTCTGATCATCGGCTAAAATGGGCTCATATGCTACCACCGTCCCCAAGCGAACGCGCCATACGTGAACGTGTGGGCAGCCGCTCGTTTTCGCGAGGCAAGCGCTATTACGAGCAGGGTGCCATCGTTTCGCCGCGCCTGATCCATCACAGGCTCACCGCCCGATGTTATGGCTCGGCTTCGCAACCGTATCGTCTTTGGGTCGAGTTGAGTGAAGACGGCGTCGCCGATGCCGAGTGCTCCTGTCCCGTAGGCACCGGCGGCTTCTGCAAGCATGTCGCGGCCTTGCTCCTGACCTGGCTGCACAATCCTGAAGCGTTCCAGGAAACGCAACCTGCGGACGACAAACTGGCGCAGCTTGACAAACAGGGCCTCATTTTCCTCATCCGGCAGATGATCGCCCGCCATCCCGATCTGGAGGACCTGGTCCACATCACTGCGACTTCTGAGGCCGCGACGCTCGACGGGGAAGTCATCAGGGCAAAGGTGCAGCAGGCTATCGAAACGAGTGAGTATGGCCACGCCGATTATCACGCAGCTGCCGCACTCGCCGGCGAGCTTGCGGCCATCATGCAGCAGGGCGCCATCTATGAGGAAGTTCAGGAATGGCAGAAGGCAGCCACCGTCTACTCCGTAGTCGTGGAAACACTTCTCGACAATTATGTCGAAATGTATGATCATGACGGCGACCTGTTTACAGTCTTCTACACAGGGGCTGAAAAGCTAGGCGAATATCTCGGTGCTATCAGCGACGAGGAGGATCGGCGGACCATTCTGCGCACGTTAGCCAATGTCGTTTTCCAGGACATTGACCTGGGTGGCTATGGGTTCGCCGACGAAGCATACGCAGCCATAATGGAGCAGGCGACTCCAGAAGAGAAAGCCCAGATCGCGACCTGGACAGCGGCTGAACTGGAGGGCCGCGACAGCCCGGGCGAATACGACAGCGGCTGGTCGCGGCGGGAGTTAGGCAGATTTCAACTGGAGTTGCTGGGTGACACAATCGACGACGAGCGCTTCATAGAGTTATGCCAGCGCAGCCAGCTTCTGTCCCCGCTGCTAGAGCGCCTGCTGGTACTGGACCGTCGCCAGGAAGCGATTGAGGTCGCACGAGGTGCCTCCGACTACGAACTACTCAATCTGGCCGACATTTTTGTGGCACATGGCCTGGGCACTACGGCGGAAGAACTGCTTTGGGAGCGCACGGCGCGTAGCTCAGACCCGCGTCTAGAGGAGTGGATCAAGAAGTATGCAGCCAGCAGGAGAGATTGGCGCCGTGCGCTGCGATATGCCACCAGACAATTTTCGCAGAGTCCCTCTCTCCATCTATATGGTGAAATTCGTGAGTATGCCGAGGAGATAGGCGACTGGCCTGAGCAACGTGAAAAACTGATCACGGACCTCGCCGCGACCGGCAAGAACGAGCTCCTTATCCGCATCCATCTCCGGGAAGAGAACATTGGAGAGGCACTTTCGCTCCTGGGAAAACTCAGCCCATACCAGGCATTCGGTTTTCAGGCGGATGGGGGTCTGGCCCTGGAGATTGCCGCGGCGGCCGAAGCCACACACCCCCGTGACGCGCTTCGCATTTACCAGAAGAAGATCGAGCGTCTAATCAAGGCCCGTGGGCGAGACAACTACGCCATCGCCGCCCGTTTGTTAAAACGCGTGCGCTCATTATACCGGCAACTGGAGGAACTGGATGCATGGGACCATTACATCAGCGCCGTTCGCAACCAGAAACCGCATCTACCGGCGTTGCTGGATGAGTTACAGAAGGCCGGGATATGAAGGCGAGCATTGAATATGATGGGGACCTGGCGCCACTCCGTGCGAGCGAGTGACAGAGTCTGGCGCGCGACATCTCCGCATTTAACCTAATGAGAATCTACATCCGATCTAATAAGAACCTAAATCCCCCTTGGCAACTGCCGCCGGCGAAAGTAAGCTTCTGGCATATTCCAGGATTATTCATATCGAAGATACACAGATGCGCCTCCGCCCGATACTTGCGCTATTCGCGCTCACCCTCCTGCTCGCCGCCGGCTGCCGTGATGAGGATACCACTATCCGCCAGGGCACCAGCCTTCCCGGCACCAGCATCGCCCGCCAGGAAGCGACCGCCAGCACCACGCCACGGCCCACAGAAGTCACACCGGAGGCAACGCCCACAGCCACGACGACCCCTACGATCACCCCCACGCCCTCCCCCACCGCCCGACCCATCGCTCTGGACGGCGATCCGCGGGCGCTGGTTGTGCGCGACCCCGAACCGCAGAACGGTGCGCCGTGCGGCATCGTGGACACCCTCGATTTCCCGCTCGATCCGCCGGACGCCGAGAGCATCAGTCGCGGCGGGCAAGATTTCGGCCATTTCCGCCGGCGCTATGATGGCTATCACGCCGGTGAAGATTGGTGGGGGCCCGGCCGGCGCAACACTTTTGGCCAGCCGGTGTACAGCATCGGTCACGGTCAGGTGACCTACGCCAACGGCTGGGGCTGGGGCGCGGACCAGGGAGTGATCATCATCCGCCATACGTTCGCCGATGGGCGTTCCTTCCTCTCCTTTTACGGGCACCTGGATCCACCGAGCGTCGAGCTTCGCGCCGGCGCTTGCGTGGCGCGCGGCGAGCAGATCGCCGAAATCGGCCGCCCACGCTCCTCGCCCCATCTCCATTTCGAAATCCGCGACCACACGCCGGACGATCCCGGCCCTGGCTACTGGTCCAGCGATCCGACCCGCTCCGGCTGGCTGCCCCCTTCGCCAACCATCTGGAGCCAGCGCATCAGCAGCTCTCCAGGCGTGCAGTGGATGCAGCCCTTCTGGGGTGAGGATGCACTGACCATCGGCCTGTGGAACGGCAACACGCTACTCATGGCTGAGGAAACCGATCTCCTGGGCCTGAACACCGGCGACGGCCGCGAGCAGTGGCGACAGGCGATCGTCGAGGGGCTCGTTCGACCGCAGGACGACGATGACGACGAAGAACTGGAGCCGCTGGCAGCGACTGCGGCCTTCGACGCCGGCGACAACCAGCTCTACGTGGCCGACCGCAGCGGGCGCGTGGCGGCCTTTGCTCTGCCGGCAGAAAGCACGGTCGAAGCAGACGCTGCGGCCCCAGCAGCAACGCCGCTATGGGACATCGACTTTCACAACTTCAGCGGCGCGCCCGTCCTCGTGCCCCTGCCCGGCGGGGGCGTGGCATACGCGGCGCGGGGACACATGATAGGCCTGTCGGCGACCGGCGCCATCCTCTGGCGGCGCCCCTTTGAAGCACAGATCATGGATTGGCAGATGGTTGGCGATCAGGTCGTGCTCAGCGCCCCCGGCCCGGGCCCCTCGCTGTGGGCGCTCACGGCGGACGGCCCGGACCCCTGGGCAGCCGACGCCAGCGGCCCGCTGGCCCGGGCCGGCGATCAGTTATATGCCTACACCGGGAGTGGGATTTTCCGTCTCGATCCGGCCAACAGAAGCGCCGCGCTCGTCTACCCCCTGCCCGACGGTCTCATCAGCCAGGGCGACATCCTGGCCCTTCCTGACGGCGGCCTGCTGGTAGCGCACATGGACGCCGGCGGGCGCCGGCTGTTGGCGCTGAATGCAGACGGTACCTTGCGTTGGGAACGAGCCTACGCCGAGCTGCTGGCCGGCCGGCCCCACCTCTTTCTTGCCGGCGAGCGACCGTATCTGCTCTCGGAACAGAATGACAATGGCTGGGGATTGAGCACCCTCTATGTGATTAACAGCGACGATGCCGCGCTGACGCTCATTTTCAGCGGCGGCACGCGGCAGCCCATCTCCGGTCGCACCTGGGCCCACGCTTCCGGACCCAATCAGATTTTGCTCAACATCGGCGGCGGCAGCGTTGTCTCCCTCGACCCGCAGGCGGCGCTACAGCATTTGTGCGCCGCCGGCCCCCTGGCGGCGTGTGTGCCATAGGGTGGAGATCGGGTCTCCAATCACCCTCCCGCAACGGGCGGGAAGAAAGCCACGGTATCCCCCTCCCTGAGAACCTCATCCGCTTCTGCCTGGCGGTTGTTGCGAATCATGATGTGAACCTGCGGGGCAGGTAAGTCCAGGATGGGCAACAGATCACCGACGGTGGTCCCAGAGGGAACCTCTACGGTTTTTGCACCGCCAGGCAGATACGGTCGCAGTGAAGCGAAGGTTTTAACCGTGACTTTCATCCAGCTCAGGCCTCGTCATGCACCCAGGCGTAGACGCTGTCAAGCTCTTCGTCAGTCACGGTCCACACTTCGTTATGCGGCGGCAGCATCTCGTACCGCATGAACTCCGGCGGGCGGTCGTCGGCGGCGGTAAAGCCCGCTTTCTCATTGAAGAGCCGTTCCATCTTCAGAATCTCTTTGCCCATGGGCACCACGTCGTCCGGCCCGACCTCCATACCCATCACGCCGGCAACCGTTTCCACCATGCCCGCCCAGCCATCGGCGATATCCAGAATGGGGAAGGCGATGAACAGGCAGTAGCCGGTGCTGTCGATGAACGCCGTCGCAGCCTGGAACGTGAGCGAGAGTTCCGCCTTACCCTCCGGTGAAAGCGGATCAGCTTTGCCGCCCACCCCCGCGATTTCGGGAGCGATAGTGTAACCTGCAGTATGATCGGCGCCCATGGTGCTCGTGGCATAGGTCACGCCGATGCCCTTGATGGCGCGGGGCTCATAGGCGGGCATCGCCTGGCCCTTAACCGTGGGGACGCGGTGCACGCCGAATGCCTTTGCCGTTGCCTCTGTCCCCTGAGCCAGAATGCGGCCCAGTGGCGTCTTCTGCCGGATCTCATCGAACAGCGCCAGAGCGCCCTGGGCGTCTCCGAATTCCAGCAATCCGCCTTCCATGGCCACGGCAATCGTGCACCCCATCTCGATAGTGTCTACCCCCAGGTCATTGCACTCCCAGATCATCTGGGCCACGGCGTCCAGGTCGTCGATACCACAGTTCGCGCCCAGAGCCCAATCCGATTCATATTCGATGGCGGAGGACATCTCCTCCCCGGATTCATCAGGGTAGACGTTGGAGCACCGGATGATGCAGCCAGGATGGCAGGCGTGTGTCGCCAGGCCCTTCCCGTCCCGCTGCTCGATCACCTCGGCGATGCGCTCACCAGAAATCGCCGCGGCGCCCTCAAACTGCCCGCTGCTGAAGTTCCGCGTAGGCAATGCACCCGCTTCATTGATCAAGTTGATCAGCACGGCCGTGCCATAGGAGGCCAGCGCGCCGTCCTTCTTAGTGAGGTCGTGGCTCTGGATCGCTTTGGTCAGCTTGCGCCGGCCCTGGTCAAACAGTTCGCGGTCGGCAATCTCCACGCCGGGGGCGTCGTGGTCGTCCACGACGATCGCCTTCACGCCGCGCGCGCCCATCACCGCGCCCAAACCACCGCGACCGGCATAACGGCCTGGGCGGTTTTCCGGATCATTGACCGAGATGCCGGCGTTAGACAGTTTCATTTCACCCGTGGGGCCGATGCCAATAACCGCGCTTTTGGGATATTCTTTCCACAGCGCTTCGTCTACCGCATACATGCCTTTGCCTTCGAGTGGCGAGGCATCGTGGAAGGTCACGCCATCTTTGTTCACGACCAGCGTGTACCATTCGCCGGCAGGCGGCGCGCCTTCGAGGATGATCGCCGCTAAGCCCAGTTTGGCTATCTTTTGGCCCGAAAGACCACCGGCATTACTCTCCTTTATGCCGCCGGTGAGCGGGCTCTTCGCACCAAAGGACGTGCGCCCGCTGCTGGGAGCCGCCGGTGTGCCGGTGACCCAGCCCGGCGCGATGACCAGTTTGTTGTGGGGACCCAGGGGATGGCAACGTGGATCGACTTCGTCGCTGACAATCGCCGACGTCAGTCCCCGAGCGGCCCAACGCGCCCACTTCTGGGGAACATCCTCGTAGGTCGCCTGTAAATCAGACATGTTGATGCGCAAAATCTTCCTGGCCATAACTACCTCCATCTGTTAATTCCGATCGGTTTCAATAAACTACGCTGCACCCGGTGGATCCTGTTTGCCGCCTCCGTCTCTGTAGCTATGACGCAGGTCGCCGCGCGTCTCGATTGCCTCGGCGAGCGCCGGGGACATTCTTGCGCCCTGCCGGTACTGATACGGCCAGGCGCGATCCGCGGAGAAGATGCCCACATGGTCGCCTTCCTCCAGCAGCTCCTGCCCGGCAACGTCCAGGCCCGGCATATCGCACAAGACGGCGTTGCGGAAAACGTATCCTCTTTCTTCTGCAGGGAGACCGAGATGTGTGAAGAGGTCGCGCAGCGTGCTACCAGGAGGGAGTCTGACTGAAGCCTGACTCATGTGACGCCCGCCGCCGTAGCGGGCGATTGAACCATAAAGCGCCAGCTCGACGCAGATGTGCGAATCTTGCTCCGCCGGGCTCATAACCATGAAACCCCTCCTTGTGCCAACCTAATAGCCGCACCGGCTTTCGACGGCAAATGAACAGACTCCACGCATCATTAATCTAGCCCACAGGACCAGGGAGAGAAGTCACCTTTGTCACTTGTTACACGTGATGGATGTCATCAGCAGCTCCAGGAAGGCAACACCACGATCTTCTTTTTCTTAGCTCTCGTGAGCAACAAAAAGCCCGCCTTACTTTGGCGGGCTTTTTGTTCGTGCCGGACAGCAACCGGTTGCCGGTGGGTGTCGCTTAGCGCTCCTGCGCCTGCTGCCAGTATCGTTCTGTGTAGTAGGCATAAGGAACTTCCTCGCTGTCAGCGCTGGCTACGTCGTCTGCGGCCTTGCTCCAATACCGCTCCGTGTAGTAGGCATACCCTTCACCTTCACTGCTCTCGGCCCAACTGGCTTGCTCGGCTGCAGCCATGTTCCAGTAGCGCTCTGTGTAGTAGGCGGAGTCGTCGACGACCACAGTGCTGCTGGCGGCGCTTGCTTCCTCAGGATTAGCCATGTTCCAGTAGCGCTCGGTGTAGTAAGCGTAATCCTCAACCTCAGCCACGGGCGCTGCTGCCGCGGTCTCTGCCCGATTCCAGTACCTTTCCGTATAGAAAGCGTACTCTGGTTCGGCGACCGGCGCCGATACTGCCCGTGCTTCTGCCGCGTTCCAGTAGCGCTCGGTATAGAAAGTATGCTCATCCGCCACACCTGAGAAATCCATCTCCACGACGGCGCTGTTGCCGAGCAGCGCGGTCCCGATACCCCTGTCAAGCGCCGGCACGCGGCTCGTGACGACAGCCAGGACCAGAACCAGCAGGCTCAACAGGATCAGCGCACGTCCTGCGTTGGGCGTTCCAGACGCCCGCTCTTCACCGGAAACAACTGTGTGCAAAGAAACTTTACTGAAAGACATCTTCTCGTTCATTATTTTCCTCCGTTGGGAACTGGTTTTTTGATTAACTGTTCCCAGCATAAAGGCCCGCCGTTCCACAAACGTGTCATCTAGCGTCGCACAATCCGTCCCGGTACAAGGATTCTCCAATTTGGGCAAGATCGACACGGTTGGGGTGGACTGTCAGTCCTTTTTATTGAAGGAGATAATGTGCGAACGGCGCAAAAGCAAGTATGATCGGTGGCGAAGATCCTGAGTCAAAATGGGTAATCATGACCGGCACCCAATCCAGCAACGATAGCGACGACCTCCTTGTCGGCGACACAGCTGTCGACGGCGTCTCGACTGGCGGTATCGGCATCCTCAACGAAAAGCCGCTGCACGCCGCGCTGAAAGAATGGTACGCGGCGCAGGGGGACAGCTTTGAAGTCGAAGTGGACGGCTACATCGTCGACGTGATCCAACGCGGGACGTTGATTGAAATCCAGACCGGCAACTTTTCGGGAATCCGGCAGAAAATGGCCAGCCTGGCACAGCACCACCCCACCCGGTTGGTCTATCCCATCGCCAGCGAGAAGTGGCTGCTCAAATTGCCCAAAGAGGAGGGCGGAAAAATCCGGCGGCGCAAATCGCCCAAGCGGGGCCGGGTGGAGGAGCTGTTCCGAGAGCTGGTCAGCTTCCCCGACCTGATCTGCCAGCCCAACTTCTCGTTGGAAGTGCTCTTGATTCAAGAAGAAGAGGTACGGCGCTACGATGGCACGCGCCGCTGGCGCAGGCGGGGGTGGGTCACCGTGGAGCGACGCCTGATACAGGTCGTAGAGCGTCACCTGTTCGCCGAGCCCGCCGACATTCTGGCCATGATCCCGCGCGAACTACCGGAGCAATTTACCACAGCGGACATGGCCGCCGCCATGGACGCGCCCCGATGGCTGGCGCAGAAGGCAGCCTATTGCCTGCGCAACATGGACGCCATCGTGCACATTGGCAAGCGCGGGCGCTCCTACCTTTATACATATGCCTGAGGGACGCTGACGGGACGGTGGTGGAACGCGCTGTTGATAGGTTGTGGGTACGACAAATAGCCCTAACAGGCTTCACAACAACAGGAATATCTGACATGCAACAAGAAAATCGTACCCCAGAAACGCTCACAGAAAACCAGACAGCCATTGTGCTGGGCGGCAGCGTGGCCGGCATCTGGACGGCGCGCGTCCTCGCCGATCACTTCAAACACGTGATTGTCATAGAACGCGATGAACTACCCGCCGGCGCCGATCATCGCCCGGGCGTCCCCCAGGGCAAACAGTACCATATCATGTTGCGCCGTGGTCTGCAGATCATGGAACAACTCTTTCCCGGCATCCACCACGAGCTGGAAATAGCCGGCGGCGTGCAGTTTGACGAAATCAAGGAGGTCAAAACCCGATTCCGCGGCCGGTGGCTGGACCAATACGAGTCAGGCAGCACCCTGCTTGGCGCCAGCCGAGTGCTGCTGGAGAGCATCTTGCGCCGGCGGTTGCGCGCCTATCCCCGCGTCGAATTCATGGACGGCACAGAGGTCATCGGGCTCTGCGGCGACGAGGCAAACCGGCGCGTCACGGGCGCCCGCGTGCGCCGGCGGCGCGGACCCGACCGTGGAACAGAGAGCAGCCTCCGCGCGGCGCTGGTGATCGACGCCACGGGTCGCAACTCTCGCGCCCCGCAGTGGCTGGCCGAACTGGGCTACCCGGCTCCAAAGGAAACGGTAATCGACCCCTATCTGGGCTACGCCAGCCGGCGTTACCGCAAGCCACAGCGAACTGCGGGTGACTGGGAAATGATGGGCATCATGGCCAACCCCCCTGAAGAGACGCGCTTCGGCCTCATTTTGCCCGAGGAGAACAACACCTGGGTGGTCCTGCTGGCCGGCGCTAACAAGGATTACCCCCCTACGGACGAAGACGGCTTCGAAGCCTTCGCGCGCAGCCTGGATCGTGACTTCTACCGCGCCATCAGCGATGCCGAGCCTCTCTCGCCCATCTATGGCTACCGGCGCACGAAGAACCGCTGGCGTCATTACGAAAACCTCGAGCCCTGGCCCGAAGGGTTCGCCGTCGTCGGCGACGCCTTCAGCGCTTTCAATCCCATCTACGGACAGGGCATGACAGTGTCGGCCATGACCGCCGCGGCTCTCGACGAGCAACTGCGAGAGGCACGCGGCAACATGACGGGCTTCGCCGCCCGCTTTCAACGGCAGGTGGCGCGAGTGACCAGGCCGGTCTGGCTGCTGACTACGGGCACCGATCTGGCCTGGCCGGGCACCGAGGGTGGATCCGGCAAATCGCTCGGCGACCGCCTCACTTACTGGTACACCGATCTCGTGATGGACGCCATACCCTACGACGACCGCGTGCGCCGCGCATTTCTCGACGTCAACCACCTTCTGCTGCCGGCAACCGCGTTGTTCGCCCCGGACATCCTGTGGCGCGTGGTCCGCCACGCCCTGCGGCGCGGAGAACACGAAACGACAACACACGGAAGGGAAACGACGGCGAACAAGCAGGAACCCCGGCAGGCTATTTCTGGAAACTGAGAGAGGCACAGAAAAAGGAAACGGGCCCGTAAGAAAATCGCTCTTACGGGCCCGCAGCGATTGTGCTGAATCGCCTGGCTCCCCATGCTCTCGGGAAGAGGTTATGCTTTTATGATAAGCTGGGGACGCGCCTTTCGCCTGGGTCGAAAGTACTGAATCTGCCCCGACGTTGGTATGAATCGGCGAGCTAGCGGCCGATCACACTCCTGGAGCCCAGGACCAAACAGCGCATTCTACTTTCCTGAAACCCTGGGGGAAGCGGGCAGAAGGAATCGAACCTCCACTCCTGACCTGGAAGGCCAGTGCGCTACCGTTACACCATACCCGCGCAACGCCATCCATTATAGTGAAGATCGGCTCTGCCGCCACCGCGCCCCATCGCCACAGCCGGATACCACATACGATCTAGATCATTCTCCGGATCTGGCGCGATCTCATTTTGTTTTGCGGGACGGCTTCACCGGGCCTTGCCTGCAGACGGTGACTGCCTATCTATGATGCGGCGCCCGGCAAGCAACAGGCTGAGCGCGATGGTCAGCAAGATGGCGCCAACAGTGATGCGCAGGCCGAGGCGAAACGACGGATACACGAAACGCATCTCGATGTGATGCCGGCCCGGCTTCACCAGCACGCCACGGAATGCATAGTTTGCCTTCCACACCTCAACCGGCTCGCCGTCCACAGTCGCAGTCCAACCCGGGTCGTACATTTCGCTGAAAACAACCAGAACAGGCGCGTCGGTCTCAACCTCGGCGCGTACTGTGTTACTGGCATAATCGGTAAAGCGGCCTTCGAATGCCGGGGTAGCTGTTTGGCTCCCGTGGAGTGATTCAAGGGCCTCTGGTAGGGGAGCGGACGGTGGAAGAGTGACAACTGATTTCCGCATTGCTTCAAAGGAACGTGCGCTGATCGAGTCAAGCGCCTCCTCGTCGGAGCGAACGACTTCGATGGCCGGGGCGGCATAAATGCGGGGAAGCGTATCGCGCTCGCGGTAGAGATAAGCCGAGCCGGTGTTGCGAACAAGCACCAGGTTCTCATCCTCTAGCAACTCCTCGGACGTACGGTAGCCAGCCGCAAGGTACTTAACGCCGCGATCATCGGACAGGTCAAGCAGCGAATCAAGCGCTTTATGTTCCTCCCCGTTCGTGACGTGTTGCAGGGTAGGAACGAGATAGTTGGGGGGTTCGCGCTTGCCGTCGATGCGCACCTCGTCGGCTCCCACACCGAGTTGAGCAAGCGGGTGAACGGGATCACGAAGCGCAGCCTCAGGCTGCGGCCGAATCAGCGGCACGGCAAAGATAAGGAGCTCGACAAAGGCGACGGCGACCGCCAGGTAGCTCCAGCTACGCAACCCAATGCGCCCCGTTCCGGCCAGCCACAGCAGGAAGTAAATGACGCCGACGACAACGATGCCTGTGTTGATACTGTGCGTAAACCCGGCGACGATAAAGTCCTGTATCCAGCCCGGGACGCCCAGCCACTGGAGAAAGGTACGCCCGGCCACGTACCAGAGCGGCGCCAGCGCCAGCATGAAAAGCGCGACCCATCGCCAGAGCCGCAGCGTCGCCGTCGCGACCGCGTCTGCCTGGCGCGAGTCAGCCGGCTGCCGTAGCTGATGCAGGCAAACGCCTGCCAGGACACTGAGGCCAAAAGACCAAAGCAACAAGAAGCGCCCGGGCGCCCGGAAGTACGGTGCGACGCGAGCGAGTATCAGGTAGAAGGGATTGATGCTGCCCATACTCATTGCCAACCCAAACACAGCCAGCGCGATCAGGTAACGTGTGCGCCGCCGCCAGCGCCGGTGTCTCATACCCAGCGACAACCTCATGCCCACGAGGATCAATGTCACAAGCCCCACATATGGCGATTTTTCCCAGAACAAATCCTGCCCGCCGACATCCACTTCTTGCAAAACCCGGGGGACGTCCACCCACAGATAGGGGAAAAAGAGCGAGAAAAGCTGGTGCGGATAAAGGGAGTCGCGGGTCATTAAGCGGGTCACAACGCCAGCTTCTCCCTGGCCCCGACTGGTCTGTAACAGCCACTCTACAAATGGAATGAGTTGTACGGCAACCAGACCGAGGGTCAGAAAAGCGGCGCCCGCGGACAAGGCAGCGGCCGTGGCAATTGAACGCCAGTCCCGTTTCCGCGCCTGCACAACGACAAAGAGCAAAGCGTACCCCAGCGGCACGAAGAAGACTATCAGCGACATCTGCGGGTGGCCTCCCAAAAAGGTGAGGCCGGCGAATATGGCGAAAAGAAGCAACCAGCGCCACGTGCGGCGCAGGAGCATCCGCCGGTAAGCCAACAACAGCCAGGCGGTCCAAGAAATGCTATGGATGACGCTAACGTGTCCGGCGAAGACGCGCGGCATGAAAGCGCCGGAGAGCATGAAAGTCATGGCCGCAAAGGCGCCTCCCAGTGGCTCTACGCGCCAATCTCGCAGCAGCCAGTAGACGCCTAAACCTGCCAGGTAAAGGTGCAAGACCAGGTCCCAGTTGAACATGGGTACCGGCGGTAGGATGGCCCGCAACAAGATGAGCGGTGGATAGAATATCCCTATCTGTATTTTACTCAGGCTTGGCGCCCCGCCGCCAAAGTATGGATTCCAGAGCGGGAATTCCCCCTTCGAAAAGCTATCCCGAAGCACCTGCTCATGAGCATAGAAGTAGTCGATATCGAGGTTGTAAATGAAAGAAGTATCGGAGAAGAGCACACCGCCCCCGATGACGAGCACGGGCACTAACAGGACAAGTGAGTAAATGAGATCCTGACGGACCGAGGAGGGCGAGACATCTTCCGTTGCATCCGAGTTCATTGTCTGACTCCTTCCGGCTGCTGTGACGGTCCAGCAAGCCAGCATGCACTCGACTCTTCCCACCCACAAGATACCGAGAATCCGAAAGGAAAGCCATTTCCTAGGACGAACGCATATGTACTTCTTTTACTGTTTGTAATGAACCTACTTTGAGCACAAGCCAAGAAAGCCGGCGCCCTGTTTCGGGAGCGCCGGCATCTTGCCGCCCCCGCCACAACTTCCAATTTCTTTCTACTACCGCTCCTCCACCTCCACATA
>JBMCFH010000037.1:0-22424 GCA_048620455.1 Chloroflexota bacterium
CAACCAATCTCCAGTCAACCAATCTCCAGCCAACCGATCTCCAATCTCCATTTCCGGCTACGTGGGGCCGCCCAGCCTTCACCGCGCCAACCGCAGCCAGATTACCCTCTACGTGAATGGGCGTTGGATTAAGGATAACAGTCTGACCTACGCTGTAATCCAGGCCTATCACACGTTGCTGCCTACCGGACGTTATCCGGTGGCGGTGATCTTCGTGCGCATGCCCTATGAGCGGGTGGACGTCAACGTGCATCCGGCAAAAACGGAAGTGCGTTTTCACGATAACAACGCCGTCTTTTCCGCCGTACAACGCGCCGTGCGCCAGACGTTGATCGCGGGCAGTCCCGTGCGCAACGTGGCTCTGGGCGCGAGGGCCGGCGCCGGCGGAGACTCGTATCCCGGCTGGGGCGGCAGTGCGGACGATGCTGCCAGCCGCCAGTCGTTCTCCACCCAGAGCCTGCCCCATGCGCGTGGCAATTTACAAATAGAATGGCCGCCACGGGACAGCGATGAGGCCACAGCTCCTGTATCGGCCGGCGAGAAGATCTTTAAAGGCGGCGCGGGTGAAGAGCGGCGCCTGACCGGTGGGCAGCGATTGCCCATCATGCGCGTCGTCGGTCAGGTGGGCGGCGCTTACATCATTACCGAAGGGCCCGATGGTATCTTCCTGATTGACCAGCACGCGGCGCACGAGCGCATCCTCTACGAGCAGTTCATGGCTGCGCGCCGGCGGGATGAGGTCGCCTCACAGGGCCTGGTGAGCAGCGAGACGGTGCAACTGCCGCCCGACCACGCCACTTTGTTGGAAGCTCACCTGGAGCTCCTGGCCGACCTCGGTTTCCGGGTCGAACCCTTCGGCCCCAACACCTTCGTCGTGCGCGCCATCCCCGCCCTGTTGTCGAAACTGGATCCCGCCGCGGCGCTGGCTGCCGTGGTCGAGGATCTGGAAGCGGGCAACGAGCCATTGCAGGACGAACTAGAAGCCAGGATCATTCTCCGCGTGTGCAAGACGGCGGCGGTCAAGGCCGGTCAGACCCTGTCGCCGCCGGAAATGGAGGCGATGATCGAGCAACTGGAACGCTGCCAGAATCCACACACCTGCCCCCACGGCCGGCCCACCCTCATCCACCTATCCGCGGCGCAATTGGCGCGGCAGTTTGGGAGGATGTAGGGGAGATTGGAGATTGGAGATTGGTTGATTGGTTATTGGAGATTGGTATCTGATCCGCCATACATCAATCTCCAATCTCCAGTCTCCAGTCTCTAATACAAAAACATCGGCTTGCCCAGCACGTGGCGCACCTTCGGCCGGTACTGGTCGGCGTCGTAGAGCTCATCCACGTCCACTCGTTTGATGCCGCTGGTCACCGTGCTCATGGGAATGTGCGTGTACGTGCCATCACGCAGCGCTACCATGCGCCCGCTGACGCGGTCGCCGATGAGGTCCATGGCCATGTTGGCGAAGTTCACGGCGACCATCAAGTCCAGGGCGTCCGGTGCGCCGGAACGCATCAGATACGCCAGGCGCTGGATGATCATGTTCTCACCCGTAATTTTCTTCAGGGCCTCGCCCGTGATCTGGCCGATGCCGCCCAGTTTGCGATGACCGTACGGATCGGTCTCCCCATACTCCACGACTTTGCCGCCCACTATGTGCGCGCCCTCGCTGATGGTGACCATGGCGTAATTGCTGGGGTTGATGCGTTTGTCCCTCATCAGTAACTCACCCAACTTCTCCGGATCAAAGGGCACTTCGGAGATAATGGCCCGATCCACACCGGCGAGATAGGAACTGATCAAACTCGTCTCGCCGCTATTGCGCCCGAACAGCTCGATAACGGCGATACGCTCGTGCGAGCCAGTGCTGGTACGCAACTGGTGAATGAACTGCACGCTGCGGGTCACCGCCGTGCTGAAACCGATGCAATAGTCGGTACCGTAAACGTCATTGTCCATCGTCTTAGGAATGGCGACCACGGGGAATCCCTCGCTGTGCAGGCGCTCGCCATAGCTCAACGTATCGTCGCCGCCGATGGGCACCAGGGTATCGATACCCAGGTGTTCCAGGTTTTTCAGCACGTGTGGGGTGAAATCGCGCAGCCTTTGATCCTCGGCCTCCGCTTCCGGATGCTCCGGATCGCGCAAGAACTCGGGCACGTTCACGGGCTTCACCTTGCCCGGATTGGTGCGGCTGGTGTGCAAGAAGGTGCCGCCGGTGCGGTCGATGGTGCGCACCACCTGCCTGTCCAGGATCATCATGTTGGACTCGAAGGCATCTGGGTCCTCGCGATTATACTCCAACAACCCACCCCAGCCGCGCCGCACGCCGATGACCTCATGGCCCTCGTCCACAGCGCGGTTCACAACTGCCTTAATACAGGGGTTTAATCCGGGGACGTCTCCGCCGCCGGTCAGAATACCAATTCTCATTACCTCATCCACTCCTTTCTGCTGGTTGCTGCAGGGGGGCAGGCGCTCGCGACGCCACAACCCGCTTCGTTATGGCCTGCAACAAAGAAATAAGAACGTCTATTAACGATCTGAAAACGAATCAGTCGAGTGGGAAATAACAAGGCTAACCGGTGGGATGCGGTCGTCTGCTATCTACAGGGGGGATAATACCGCCATGATCGCCGCTTTTCAACTCAGGGGGACACAGAGCTACACAGATCCTGCAGATTCTTGCCGCAGGATGGCTGGCTGGAGCGATTCACTGCTGCAGATGAATGAAATGGGGCAGGCGTGTCTTAGAAAGCCCCTGTGACCGTCCTCCGCGTTATTCGCGCTCATCTGCGTTCCACCACCTCCAGCGGCAGCAAGACAGCGTCACCGTCGTCGTCGCGCCGCTGCAGGCGCGCGCCGGACTCTGGATCGTACCAGCCGATCGCCAGCAAGTAATCCCCGGGCGGAAAATCCGCGGGGAGCGGTAGCTCGCGGTAATCGGGCACGACGTCCCCCGCTCGCCACAGGCGGGTGGGATAGTCGCCGGATAGCGGCGGCGAATCCGCGCCGCCGATCTGCTCCTGGCCCGACAACAGGTGCACGAAGACGGTGTAATCGCGGTCCGGCTGCGCCGTGGCCCGCCAGTACAGCGTCAGAGCCAGCACATCGCCCGGCTGCGCCGGTTGCGGCGACAGGTCATACCCTTCCAGCACAATCCCCTGCTCAAAAGTGGCGGTATGGGAAACGGCGGGCGCCGGCGTCTCGGCGTCAGGCGGCGGGCCCAGGCGCGCCTCTCCCAGCACAAGCAGTTCCAGGCGCTCGCCGCCCGGCCCGCTTATCGGCAGATCTCGCTCGTTGGCTGCATTAAAGAGGCCCACGCGGAGGCGCAGGAGAGCGGGCGCAGGCGCCCACCGGGCAACGGGCACATGGTACACGTCACGCCAGATCTGACCCGCCTGCCAGCGGCTGGTGGGGATCATGCCCATCGCCGGGTGGCGATTGATCGCGCCCACCGATTCCAACCGCTGCCCCAACAGGTGCACCGTCGTCAGGTAATCGGCGGAAACGTCGTCGACCACCTCCCAATACAGAGCCACCTCTACCATCCCTTGCCCCGGCGTCACGCTCTGCCCCTCCGCCATTTCCACGCCTACCAGCCGGATCTCGCCATCGGGCGCCTGAAATGAAATCGGTCCATACGCTGCCTCCTGGGGCACGCTCTGCACCGGCTGCGGGTAGGCGTATGCCGGACGGATGACGAGCCAGGGAACGGCGGCGGCAATGAGGAATGCGCCCGATAGCAGCGCTGCGCCCGCCGCCCGGCGTGCCGGCGCCGGCGCCAGCGAGAGCCAGCCACGAACGGCGATCACACTCAGCGCGCCGAGGGCGGGGAAGATCAGACGCCCCTGGAAGGCGGCTGAGATGACGTTCCAACGCAGCAAGAGCACGAACAGGATCAGGGGCCATGCCAGCAGCAGCCACAGACCGCGGCGCGACGACCGCGCCTCCGGACGCGCGCGGCGCCACCAGAGAATGAAGCCCACCCCCGAGAGCACAGCCAGGCCATTGTATAGGGCGTAGAGAGGTTGTGGCAGGGCCACGTTAACGCCCCCAAACAGCCCCCAGAAGCTACGATAAAACGTACCAAACTCCTGCCGCCAATCGGTCAGCGTGATCGGCTGATCCCGCGTGCCCTGCACGGCAATGAACACATTCATCGCCGTGGGGTCCCCGTACAGCTGCCAGTTGCGCAACAGCCAGGGCGCGGCGATGGCCAAAGCCGGCAGCAAAATGAGAGGGCCGCCCACAAAAAAGGGACGCCAGTCGCGGCGCTGCCAGCTACGGATGGCCAGGGCCAGCCCGGCTAAACCCAGCAGGCCGCCCAGGCTCAATTTGGTCAGCAGGCCCAACCCCAACAACAGGCCCAACCCCACGTAGCGGCGCCAGCGCCGCCGGGGATCGGGCGCCGCCTGCCACAACAACAGCAGGCCGTAGAGTCCCGCGTGGCCCAGCAAAATGGCCAGCGAGTCGTTGTTCACCGCGGCGTGCACAAAGAGGAACATGGGGTTAAAAGCCATCAGACCCGCAGCCAACAGGCCCACGCGGCGGTTGAAAAGGCGGCTGCCCAGGCGCGCCGCGAGCCAGAGGCTGCCTGCCCCCAGGAGCAGGCTGGCCATGCGGATCACGTGGATGGCCAGCACCGAGCCCCGCCAGGGGAACGCCTCGCGCTGTGGATCGTGGATGAGCAGGTTCTTGTTCCCCACCTGGTTGGGGTTGCCCACAAACGCATGCTCGTTGATCTGGTGCAACTGCGGCAGGTCGCCGGTGTCGATCCAGGCGGTGAGGCCGGCCATGAGCGCGTAATAGAGCGGCGGCTGGGCGCCCTCTTGCAGCCAGCGACCGGGATCTTGCACCTCCAGGATCGGCAGGCGGCCCTGCGTCTGGACGTACTGCACTACGGGAAAATGTTTGTATTCGTCCGACGCTTCCAGCGGCGGGGTGGCCCAGGCATAGGTCAGCCCCAACAAGAGGTAAACCAGGATAATCAGCGCCAGCGCCCAGCGCCTGCGCGCACCAGAATCGCGGAGAGGTCGTGTCATAGCGCTGGGATGATAGCGGCAGCGGCGGCGGCTATCAAACCGGTCGCGCGATTCTGAGAAAGGGCGCTACTCATGGCGTAGCGATGGTCACCGTACACAGCAATACCGTTTCCTGTCCATTGTCGAACTGCTGGCGCTCCAGCGTCGCCGTCTCGTAGAGTCCGGCCACAAGCCGCGCCCGCTGCCCGGGCGGCGCATCCGGCGGCACTGTCAGCAGGTGTTCGTCAAGGAGTCGCTCCCCCTCGGCCCAGGAATTGGTGGGACGCGTACCGTGCGCCGGCACTCCATCGTGCTGCGCCAGCAATCGTCCGTCCTCCAACAACAGGTGTACGAACACGGTGTAATCGGCAGGGATTGATCCCAGGGCGCGCCAGATGAGGCTGGCGTTCAGATCGGCGCCGGGGGCCACGGACGCTTCCCGGGGGCAGCGGTCCAGCGGCGCGCCGCCCGCCGTCAGATACACCCCCTCCAGCGCCATTTGGCCCGCCACTTCTTCGCCCGCCGCCTGCCACACCGCGTCTACCGCGCGCAGCGGCCGGTACGTTTGCAGCGTGAGATCCCGGAACGTTCGCTCCTCCTCCAGCAACAGGTGGTAATCGAGCCAGCGAAAGACCACGTCGTCGGGATCCCAGGGCGAGTTGTGTTGGGGCAAAAAGTGAATGCGCTCGTAGTCAGCGGCGGCGGTCGCCAGCGCTTCCTCAATCTCCTCGCCGGGCATCTCCGGGCCGGCAGGCTGCAACATGTACGGCAGCGTCAGATCGCGCAGATAGTAGGCCAGCGCCGGATCGGGGAAGTGGGCCAGGAACAGGTCGCCCGCCTGTCCCTCTTGCGCCACGTGCGCTGCCATTTGGCGGTAGCCCTGCGTGCGCCCGTAGGTGACGGGATCGCCGTAGTAGCGCCCCAGCGCCAGCGCCGACAGGCCGAGCACAACCAGCACCGCCCCAACGCCCGCGACACGCCACAAGGAGCGTCGTTGCCGCCACAGCGTCAGCAGACCGGCGGCGAACAAGGCCCACCACGCCGGCGCTGCCAGCGCCAGATAGTAGGGATTAAAAATGGCGCGACGCATGGAAACAAAGAAAACGCCTAGAACAGCGCCGCCGAGCCACGCCGAAAAGAGCGCCGCCCAGCCACGCTGCCCCTGCCGCCAGAGAGCCAGCGCCCCAGCCGCGACGAGTAGAGCGGCGGCTAACAGCAGCCAGGGGCTGACGCTCTGCGCCAGCGCGGGGCCTGCCAGCAACTCGCCGGCGACGGTCAGCAGGTAAGATTCCAGCCGCATGCCGCCGGGCTCGGACAGCTGCCCGCCCCAATTGGAAACGGTCACAACCAGCCAGGGCTCGAATAGCAGGAAAGCGCCGATCGCGGACAGGGCCCAACGCACGATGAGGCGCGACCGCTCGCGCTCGACCAGCAGATAGGCCCCGTGCGCCGCCAGCGCAAAAATGCTGTAGTAGTGGCTGTACATGGCCAGAGCGCAGGCCAGCGCATAGAGCGCCCAGCGCCAAAGAGTAGATTGGCGCAGCGCGCGAATCAGCAACACAGTGGCCAACGTAGTAAAGAGCAGCGACAGCATATATTGGGTGCGCGCATCCTGCGCCAACCACACCTGGGATTGCGAAAGCGCCGCGAAGCCGGCGAGAAGCAGGCCATGGCGCGTGCCCCATACACGCCGGCCCAGCCGGAAAAGGAGCGGCAGGAGCAATACGCCGCCCATGGCCGATAGATAGCGCAGGGCGAATTCGCTACTGCCCGTCAGGCGCATCCAGCCCGCCAGCAGCAGGTAGGGCAACGGCGAGTGTGGATCGCCGTCGGCCAACAGAGTCGCCACCATCTGCGCCGGCGTCTGTTCCGCATAAAGATAGTTAAAGGCCTCGTCCCCGCGTAGCTCCTGCACGCCAAGGTGGAACAGGCGCAGGATAGCGCCGGCAAGCACCAGCGCCAGCAATACCCAGCGCCAATGGGCCAGCACCCAGGCGCTCAAGGCACGCCCGGGTAGCCGCAGCGCCGGCAAGGCGGGCCAACGGCGCCAGAACCCGTCCTCCGCCGCGCGCTGCGCTACTAGGGGCCGCCAGCGCCATACCAGAAACGAAAGGGCGACGAGGCTCAAAGCGCTGATCAGAGCGCCAGTTGCAACGTCGGGTGGCGCGAAGCGCAACACCACTTCATGCGTGCCCGCAGGCACCGGCAGAGTCATGAAAGCGTAATTGGCCGGATACAGCGACACCTCCGCGCCGTCCAATGTGGCGCGCCAGCCGGGATAACGCCACTCGCCGATCACCAGCAGCGCCGGCGTTTCCGTCGTCAGACGCACGCGCAAGGCGTTGCTTCGCAGACGGGTCACCGCCACCTGCGGCGCGTCCGCCGGCGGCGCTACATCCTGCAGCGGCGGCCTTTCGCCATGAAGCAGCACCTGCCGCCCCGGATCGAACTCGGGCGATGCCAGCTGCTGCAACGCCTCCTCCGCGCTCGGCACAGGCAGCGCTTCATAGCTGAGCCACGCCCGCGGCAGATGTTGCTCCGTGGCATAAATGCCGGCCTGCACCGGGCGGCCCGGCTCCAGCCCGCTTTCCACCGCCGCCAGCAGCGGGCCGAGCCCCTCGACAGGACCGGCGCTGAACACGTGGCTGACGCCCAACAGCTGCCAGAATCGGGGGCTGGGCAGTTCCTCCAGGTCGTCCAGGAAGCGCGGCTTGAGCGGGCTGATGCCGCGCACGTCCTCCAGCCCGTACAACGGCCCCACGTTGGCCATGAAGCGGTTCTGCGTGTCGATGCGCGGCACGCCCTCCAGCTCTGCCTGCAGCGTCTGCAGCCAGGGTGGTTCCGGCCAGTAGTCGGCCGCCTGTCCCGACCGGCGGTCGATGGCCGCATACGACCCCAGGTATAGGTCTGCAGCAAGCAGCAGAAGCAGAGCCACTGGAACCACACGGCGCGGCCGGCCCAGCCATAACAGGCCCAGAATCACTACCGCCAGCAACGCCTGGCGCGCCCAGGTCGCGGCGTCTGCCATATCCAACTCCGGTCGCAACAAAAGGTAAGCGACAGAGATAAGCAAACCCAGGGCCAGCACCACAGCCGGCGCCTGCAGGCTGCGACGCCGGCGCTGCACCGTCATGCGCAGGTAAATGGCCAGCCCTTGCGCAGCGAGCAGCGCCATACTGAGGCTCACCAGGCCCCACAACCGTTCCTGCTGGCGGAACAGCGAGAAACCGGGCGCCACGTGGTAGGCCAGCCGGAACAACAAGCCGGCGTCGCCCAGAGACAGCCAGGCGGCGACCAGGGCCAGCGCGGCCCAGAAAATCGGCTCGGCCGGTTGCTCCGGGTGGCTCGGCCGGTCGCGATTGAACCACGCCAGCAGCGCCAGGAGCAGGGTGAGCAGACCCACATACTCCGGCGACCACAATGTGCGCAGGCCGGGCACAAAGAGCTGCAGGCTGTTTAGCAAATGTTGTCCGGCGGCGACGAACTCGTAGGAGACGCCGGCCCGGGTGCTATGCTGCATCCAGCGCAATGCCGGCAACCAGGTGATAGCCGCCGCGCCTGCCACAGTGATCCCCAGCAGCGCCCCGCCGCCCAGCAGCCAGCGCCAGGACCAGCGGGCGCGATAAGCGCTAAAGGCGAAGTAGGCCGCCGTGGTATAGGCCACGTGCAGGAACGTCTGCGGGTGTCCCGCCAGAAAGGCTATCGTCAGCAGCAACCCGGCCAGCACAAGCCAGGGCAGCGGCCGCCGGCGCTGAGTGGCATGGCGCACGACGAGCAGCGCTAGAGGCAACCAGGTGATCGTCTCCAGGATCGCCAGTTGCAGCAGCGGATAGGAAGTCAGGTAACCGCCCAGGGCGAAAGCCACAGCCGCCAGCAGGGCTGCAGGAGACGATCGCGTCAGTGCATAGGCCAGAGCGTAGGTAAACACCCCCGCCAGCCAGATGTGGGCGATGGCCTCCAGTTGCAACGCGTAGAGCGAGAAGCCCCAGGGCAAGCTGAACAGGATGGTCAGCCACCGCAGGGGATAGAAGGCGGCCGATTGTAAATCGCCGGCGAAAGGAAACCCGGCGTAGCTTCCGGGCGACCAGACCGGCAGGCGCCCCTGCGCCAACTCGCGCGCCTGGAAGCTGGCAAAGGTGTGGAACTGGCCCGTGAAGTCACCCGGCGGCAGGTGAGCACTGCCCAACAACAGGGAAGCAAAGTAAAGGCCACAGAGCAACGTCCACAGCAGCAGGAAAGGCGCGTGGCGGCGGGCGCGGCCCTCGGCCAGCGGTGCGAGTTTACGCCTGACAGTCACGATCATGGTCAATCAGAGGCTCTTTACAGCAACAGGCGCGGCTTGCGAGCGAGGCGCGTCAGGGAACAACGGTCACCTCCTGCAAGAAGATCACGTCGTCCGGCTGGCGCTCGCCGTCGATGAAAACCGGCACGCGCTCGCCCGTGTCGGGGTTGGCGAGACCAATCGAAAGACGGTAGGTGCCCGGATCCGTGTTAACGGGAACGGCCAGCAGCCGCTCGTCCACAATGACCTCACCCGCACGCCAGCTGGCCGTCGGCCGGAAACCGCCAACAGGCGCGCCGTCCGATTGGGCCACCGGCCCCTCTCCTTCGCGGCTCACGTGCACGAAAATAAAGTAATTGTGGCTGATGTCATCGCTTAGCGCCCGCCAGTAGGATGTGAACCCTATTTCTCTCCCCGGCGCCAGCTCACCTTCTGGCAGATCGTAACCGTGAAATTCGATGACGGGCGGCGCACCGAGGTCGGCGCGCAAGGGCCGCTTCACCGGCGGCATCTCCGTCTCCAGCGGCCAGCCGACCACCTGTACGGTGGCTACGGTCAAGGTCCGCCCGTTAAGCCGGGCATTGACAGGCAGCGGACGACCCCTGTCCGGCGTGACCAGAGAGAGGCGCAACTGATACTCGCCGCTGCCGGCTGTGGCCGGCACCACGATGCTGGCCCGGCTCATCAGTTGTTGGCCCGCTATCCAGCGACTTGGCGGATAATCCGCGCGTCCCAATGCCCCCAGGGACTCGCCGGCGATGTCACCGTCTTCATCAACCAGTTGCAGGCGCAAAGCGTAATCGGCACGCGGCGTACGACGCACGCACCAGTATAGATCCACCTCCAAAAGATGACCCGGCCGGTAGCCTTCGGCCAGGGGGGTGCGTCCCTGCAACATCAGTTCGCGACCGAAATAGGCGACTTGCGGCAAATAATCGGAACGCTCACTGCGGCTGGATGGGCAACTGGCAGCCTGCACGGCGACATCGCCTAGACGCAAGTCAACGCCGCCGCTATCGACCGCCAGCGGCTGGCCCGTCTCGCCGTCGATCAGACGCATCCACAGCTGATAGGTGCCCGGGGGCAGACCGCCCGGCAGGTCCATGACGTGATTGTTGCGGATGGTTGTCTCCAGTGGCCACTCCTCGACCGGATACTCAGGCCACAAGGGCCGATCAATCTGCTGCCATAGCTTCCCATCCTGGTCTACAAAGCGCAGTGAGATGCCGTGGCTGCCGCCACCCGGTGAGAGGCGCGAGAAATAGAAAGTCAGATCGAGCGGCGCGCCGGCCTGGATAACGTCCGGAAGTTGCACGCCGTGAAGCTGCAGATTGTCGCTAAAGCTGGCTACCAGCGGCCGGACATCGGCCGGCATCGCGCCCAACGTGGGCTCGGCCATGTAACCCTGCACCTGTACCGGCAGCCACAGCCAGGGAAAATCGACGTTGCTGAAACGGTACCAGTTGCGCCGCGCCCAATCGATCAATTCGGTGCGTGGAAAACCGGTGCGGGGCGTCGGGCGCGTCACAAACCACACCCGCCGGTACTCGTCGCCCATGCGGCGCAGGCGAGATACCGCCTCATCTACATCCAACGTCCCATAGCGCGGGACGGCGATCACCGGCGCCTGGCCCTGGTAGTAGTAGTCAAACGTAAAATCGATCAGCGTGTCATGTAGCAGAACCACGTCGCCGGGCCGGGTGACATCGCTTAGAAAGTGCGCCGCGCCGCGCACATCGTCGCGCACGAAAACCGGTTCGTTAAACTGGCGGTAGAGCCAGGCGGCCTGCACCGCCAGGAACACAACAGCCAGCGTCAGGCCCAGGCGCCGGACAAAGTCCCTGCCGCGCCCGCGCTCCCCGAGCAGAGCCGGCGCCGCCAGCAGCAGAAACGGCGGCAGGCCGATGAGCAGGTGCCGCGTGCCGTTGAACAGGGGATTGATGGTTGACAGGGCCAGCAGCAAACCCAGCGGCACGAAGAGATACAGCAGTGCAATCAGCGTCGAACGCGGCGCCTTACGCGCCCCGCGCCACAGACCCAACGCTACTAACAGCAGGCCCGGCGCCGCCCACCAGCCAGGGTGCACGTTGCCCGGCGTCATGCCCACGCTGTAAGCGCCCGTCGCCTTCCACAACACTTCGCTGGCAGGCACGAAGTAGAAATCAACCTGTCGCCCGGCGCGGAAGCGCTCAAAGGCGCGCCACAGGGCCGGCGCCAGCAGCAAGAGCCCGGCAAGAGGCACGGCCCACAACCACCACTGGCGGCGCAAACGTGAAAGCGACGCCCGGTAGCGCTCGATCAGGTAGCCCAGCAACAGGAGCAGGCCAAAGGCGAAAATGAAGAAACCAAAATAGTGCGTATAAATACCCAGGAGGCTCGCCAGGATCCAGAGGGCCAGCCAGCCGCGCTGCCGGCTGCTGCCTGCCATGAATCGCAATATTGCGTAGACGGAGAGCAGGTTAATGGTGATCAGCAGTCCGTAATTGCGCAGCACCTGCGCCTGCCACACGTGAAAAGGAGAAACCGCCAGAAAGAGGGCCGCCCACCGGCCGGCGCGAGGCGAGTAGAGCAAACGCCCGGTGGCATAGAGAAGAGGGACAGCAAGCAGCGAGAGAGCAGCCCCCAGAAAGCGCAACGCGAGCACATCCTCGCCGGCTGCGGTCCGCCACAGGTTCAGGAGCAGAAAGTAGAAAGGGGGATTGGTGTCCTGCGTGACCACGCCATCCACGGTAATCGTCCCCGCCAGCACGCTCTGCAGCGGTAGCCGCGCGCGGTAGAGTGACAGTCCTTCGTCGCTCCACATCGACTGAGCGCCCAGGTCGTGAGCGCGCAGCGCGAACCCCAGCAGCAGAATGAGCAGCAGGAAGAGGAGGTGCCGGGTCGGGCCGCGGCGCGTCAGAGCAGTCATGGCAAAACTTCCACCGCACCCAGGGTATGCTCCTGTCCCACACGCTGCCCGCTGTGCAGATCATAGAAGCCCACCACCAGCTCATAGCTTCCCGGCGCAACCTCTTGCGGCAGGGGGAAGACGCGCTCGTCGACAATCTGCTGCTCCACAGGCCACCAGGAAGTGGGATACCAGCCGTCCAGCGGCGGTCCATCGGCCTGAGCCACCGGCTCGCCGCTGCGCGGGTCGCGCAGGTGCACGAACACCTGATAATCAGACTCCGGCGGCGAGGCCGCGACCCAGCGCAGGGTAAGTGAGTACTCGTCGCCGGGCTGCCACTGCCGCGCCTCCAGATCGTAACCGGTCAGCTGTAGCGCCGGGGAAGGCGCCGGCAGGCTCGGCGTGCGGCCTTCGTCGTTGGTGGATTCCACGCGAATTCTATCCAGGAACGCCACTTCCCAGAGAGCGCCGTCGCCGTCGTAGATCGGCAGGCGCTCCTCGCTCTCGTGATCCAGCATCGCCACTTCTACGTTATAGACCAGCGTGCGCTCCAGACTCTCGCGCGTCAGGACGTTTACCACATCGCAAAAAACGTCTCCCGCCGACCAGCGGCTGGTAGGATACGTGCCCAAACCGGGGTAGGTGCGGCGGCTGCCCACCAGCTGATTGTGCGGCCCCACGATCTGTACCAGCACGGAATAGTCACGGTCTGCGGCGCCCAACGTCTCCCAGCAGATCTCGATCGGAGCCAGCGTCCCGGCATCGACCGAACGCTGTAGCGGCTGCACGCGCACCAGCCGGGCAAACGTTTCCTCAGGGGATGGACCGAAGTGCAGGTCCAACGAGGGCTCAAGCGCCGCGATTTCCTGCGGCGAGAGGGTCTGCGGCGGCGCGTAGGCCGGCGCAATGATCGCCGGCGGCGCCACCAGGGCCAGCGCCAGCAGAAAGCCGATGGGCGCCAGCGCCAGGCGCCGGTGCAACACGGTCCAGCCGTGTACCAGAAGCACCGCAATTGCGCCCAGCGCAGGGTAGAGCAGGCGACCATAAGGCGCCACCACGCGCCGCATCCACACCTCCAGGAAGAGAGCCACAGCCAGCACCGCCACAAGTAGCACCGCAAGCAGGACGCCGTCCCGCCGCCAGGTTCCCGCCCGCCAGCGCCGCGCCACGTCCAGCACCAGGCCGGGCACAGCCAGCAACGCCAGCAGAAAGAGCACGTAATAGGCGCGGAAATCGGGCCGTACCGTGCCCCATCCCAGCCAGATCCAGAAGGAGCGGAAGACTTCCCACCAGCGACGCCATCCGCGGTCTAGCTCCTCCACATCGGCGATGGCCCAGGCCGTGGCATCGTGCGTTTCCAAACCCAGGGGAGACCCATAGAGTAACCAGCTGCGCACGAACCACCAGCCGGCGACGACAAAGGCCGCGACGGCGATCCACAGGCCGATGTGCACCACCTCGCGCAACGGGCGTCGCTCAGCCCGCCACAACCACAACAACCCCGCTGCCAGCGGGATGCTCAGGGTGAGGGCGCTGACCTTGGCCAGCACCGCCAGGCCAAAGGCCAGGCCCAGCAGCAGCGCGCGGTGCGGGCGGCGGTCGCCGCGCAGCAAGACCGCCAGCTGCCACAGGGTCAGCGTGCCCAGCGCCGCCACAGGCACGTCGTTGGAGACGACGCTGCCCAGGTAGATCACTTGTGGGATCGCTGCCACAAACAGGGTAACCAGCCACACACGCCGCGGGCGTTGCGGCCATACCTGGCGCGCCAGGCCGAAGGCGCTGGCGACCAGCAGCAGGCCAAACGCAGTACTCACGCCCCGGGCCATGTAAAACGCCAGCCAGCCTCCGCGCAGCGGCGGCCGGCTGTAGTGAATGGCGCGGTTATCGTTGTCGAAAAAGTCGCGAGGAAAAGGGCCCACGAAGTTAGGGTTGGGCCGGAACGTCGGCGCCGGATCGTCCAGATCTACCAGGCGGGCGGGAATGGACGCCAGCAAGTAGTAGAGCGGCGGCTGGCTGGCCTCCTGCTCCACCGGCGTGTCCCAGGCAGCGTCGCCCTGCGGTGGGAAACGGCCCTCTTGCACCAGCCACAACACGTAGGCGAAGTGCTGCGGCTCATCGGGCCCTTCGTAGGGCGGTGTATAGACGTTGTAGACGATGGCCAGCGCGACATAGCCCAGCGCGATCAACGCCAGCGGCAGACGCCCGGCGCGCAGACGCCCAGCGCGCAGACGCGCCTCCCTGGCTGCCATGGTGGCCTCAGCCTCTCCGTACAACTGTACTTTCCTCTCGCTCACAAGGTGATCGTAATGGCGACAAAGGTACCCGAGACCTGTCCCGACGCCGCCTACGAAAGCCCAATTCTAAAGCGCGCCCTGTGCTGCGCAACTTTGCTCATTCCTGGATCATGGGTCCCGACAGGCGCACGGCGTCCGGCAGGCCGGCAGGCCCGTTGTCCGTTTCACCATCCACGCGCTGCAGGCGGCGATTGTCCGGCAGATGATAGAAGCCGAGTTGCACAGACGTCGCGCCCGGCGCGGCCTCCGGCGGCAGTTGGAACGTATATTCATCTGCAATCAACTCCTCTGCTCCCCAAAAGGTGGTAGGGTAGGCGCCTCCCAGAGGTAATTGATCATCCTGAGCCAGCATCTGGCCGTTCTCGTCCAGCAGATGGGCGAAGACGGTGTAGCTCGCCGTCGTAGGGCCCGCGGCGCGCCACCATACGCGCAACGTGACCGTCTGACCCGCCCCCACCTGCTGCGCCGACCACTCGTAGCGCTGCAACGCCACCCCCTCTTCAAAGGCAGCCAGCGGCGGCTCGTCGGGCGCCCGGTCCGGCGGCGAGGCCACCTTGACCTGATCGACGATGGCCAGTTCCAGGGGCGTCCCATCGGGCGTCTGCGCCGGCAGCACCTCGCCGCTCTCGGCGTCGTAGAAGCCGACGACCACGTCGCCGACAGCCGGCCCGGCAGCGGGCGCCCCCTCTAGCGGTACGCGATACGTATCGCAGAAACTGCGGTCCGGGGGCCACAGACCGGTGGGGAAATTGCCCAGGCCGGTGTGCGTGTCTCGCCGCCCCAAGCCATTCAGATCGCGGTCCACCACGTGGACGTAGAAGACGTAGTTGGCATCCGGCGCGGCGTCTGCCTGCCAGCAGCCGGTCAGCGCCAGCTCCGGCGCCTCCTGCGGCGACAGATCACGCTCGTGCACCACCGTTCCTGACAGGCGCATGCCGGGCTCCCACACCAATTCATCGGAGCGATCCAGGTTCGGCGGCAGTTCGCCGGCAGTTATCAGCGAAGGCGGCGCGTAGGTCCAGGGCACCAACCAACCCAGGGCGAAGAGCGCGGACGCAGCCAGAAAGAAGAGCGTGATCCCGCCGAGAAGGCGCCGGCGCGGCAGGGCGTATAAGCCGGCGGACATACAGGCGGCGAAGGCGGGCAAGGCGGGGAAAATATAGCGACCGTTGGCCCCGCTGGGATTGCGCCACATGAAATAGAGGAAAGCAGGGATGAAGGCTGCGGCGGCAGCCAGCAACGCCAGCCACACGCCGGCCTGCGACTCGCGCGGTTGCGCCGCCACGCGCCGCAGCCCCAACAGGAACCCCAGGATGCCCAGCAACGCAAGCAGCGCTGCCAGCAAATAGAAAGCGCCGGGCATGATAATCTGCCCATAGCCAAAGCGACCCCAGAACGTGTCCAGCGCGTAACGACCCACGGCCCACACCGTGGACAGATCCCACTCGCCCGCCGCGCGCTCGCCCCAGATGTCCAGCATCTGCTCCACGGCAAAAAGCTCGCCATAAAGGCGCACATTGCGCGCGTACCACCAGCCGCTGACCACAAGAGCCGCAACGCCCAGCAACGCTCCCTGGCCCGTTGCGCGCCCCCAGCGCCCGCTACGCCAGGCATGCCACAGCAGAACTGCAGCCAGGGGCGCGGCGAAGAGCAGGCCCGTGATTTTGCTCAACGCCGCCAGCCCCCACACAACGCCACAGAGCAGGGCCAGGGTCCAGGAAAAACCGCTGCGCGCCGCGCGCGCCAGTAACCACAGAAGCAAGGCGCCGCAAAAGATAACCATGTTGTCGTTGTTCGCAGAACTGCCAATGTACAACAACATGGGATTCAGCGCCGCCAGCGCAAAAAACAACGTCTGCTGCCCCTTATTTTCGGGCCAGAGCTGGCGCACGAGGCCCAGGGAAAGCCACAGGGCGCCCGCCAACAACAGCAGGGACCATAGTCGCAGCAGGTGCACGACCAGGGAAGTGCTCTCATAGGGAAAAGCGTACGCTTCCTGGGGCAAAAACTGCGCCTTATTATCGCGATGCAGCTCTCCAGGCTCGTACGACAACCAGTACGGATTGGGCAATGGCTCGCGCCCCGCATCCTCGACGGCAGCCACCAACAGCGCGCCACCGGCATAGTACAGTGGGGGCTGGTGATACTGCGTGAGCGATTGGTCTCGTTGCACGGGAAGTTGCCGCTCCTGCAACAGATGGCGCACGAACTGGTAGTGCAATAACTCGTCCGGCGCCTCGAAAAGCGGATTCAGCACGCTGTTGACCGTAGCGAGCAGCAGGGCCAGCGCCAGCAGGCCGCGTTGCAGCCATACTATTTTGCTCCGCGAGGGAGCCAGACTCGGTTTCTTCAGGGTCATCTACCGTTTGTGAATTGTTGGACAAAAGCGCCCAGGTAAGGTAATATGCACGATGCTACCAGGAGTGGGGTATAGTTACGCCTGTGCAAGATACACCTGCTGCTTAGCAATTGTTTAATAACCCCCATTTCAAGCCGACGTTCAAAAGTGATAAGCGTAGCATATGCTGTTGCATCATTGACGCAAATTCAGGGAAAGTAGAGCGATTTCGGAACTCGTCGGGCGCGAAAATCGCAGAACGAGAACCGATCATTCTACAATACAAGGTAGAAAGCGCGTGGACAAGACCGCACAATTACTAAAAGAATTGACAGAAGCCCACGGCGTTCCTGGGCACGAAAGCGAGGTACGCGCTCTGTTGCGCGACCACCTGGAGGACCTGGGAGAGGTCACGCAGGACAACCTGGGCAGCCTGCTCTGCCGCCAGGAAGGGGATGGTCCCCGGGTTATGCTGGCCGGGCACATGGATGAGATCGGATTCATGGTGCAACACATCACCAAGGAAGGATTCGTCAAGTTTCTTCCACTCGGCGGCTGGTGGGACCAGGTCTTGTTGGGCCATCGCGTGGTGATTAAGAGCCATCAGGGTGACGTTACCGGCGTCATCGGCGCCAAACCGCCGCACCTGTTGGAAAGCGAAGAGCGCGATAAGGTCGTTAAAAAGAGAGATATGTTTATCGACGTGGGCGCCACCTCACGCGAGGAAGTGCAGGAAATGGGCGTGCGCGTGGGCGACCCCGTCGTCCCCCAGAGCGAATTTGCCGTCCTGTCCAACGGCAACACCTACCTGTCCAAGGCATTTGACAACCGCATCGGCTGCGCCGTGGTCCTCGACGTTTTGCGCAACTATGCCGGCGACGGCGAGCGTCCCAACGAGCTTCACGGCGTGATGACCGTGATGGAAGAAGTTGGTGTGCGCGGCGCCACCACCAGCGTGCGCGCCGTTGATCCACAGGTAGCCATCGTCCTCGAATCTGACATTGCCGGCGACGTTCCGGGCATCGAGGACGAAGTATGCGACATCAGGCTGGGCGCTGGCCCCAGCGTGCTGGTCTACGATGCGCGCATGATACCCAACCTCAAATTGCGCAATCTCGTCGTGGACACCGCCGAAGCGGAAGATATTCCACTACAATTTTCGGCGATTCAGGGCGGCGCGACCGACGGTGCGGCTATCCATCTGCACAACACAGGAGTGCCCACCGTCGTGATCGGCGTGCCCGCGCGGCACATTCACAGCCACGGCGCAATCATTCACCACGACGATTACGAAAGAGCCGTGCGCCTGGTGACCGCGGTTGTATCCCGGCTGGACGCGGATACAGTCGCGGGGCTGACGGAATAGCGTGCAACAAGAAAGAAAAGACCACATGGGACGACCCGGCGAGAATCGCGGGGCCGTCTCTTATATGACGCCTGAAATAAAACCGGCAGAAGAACTGATTCAAGATTAAGGAGATTGGTGTATGGCGACCGTATCCCCAGAGTTTCAAAGTATTACTGATTCATTACTGAAACAGGTCGAAGATTTTCAACCCAGCGTCGAAGCGCAGAGCGTCGGCACGGTGCAAGCTGTCTACGACGGCATCGCCCTGGCCAGCGGGTTGGCCAACGTTAAGGCCAGCGAGATTGTGGAATTCAGCAACGGTGTAGCCGGCGTGGCCCTGAATCTGGAGCCGAACAACGTGGGTATCGTCGTCATGGGCGACTACACCGGTATCGACACCGGCGACGAGGTGCGCACCACGGGCCGCATTGCCTCCGTTCCTGTCGGCGACGCCCTCATCGGCCGTGTGGTGGATCCTCTGGGCCGTCCCCTGGACGGCGAAGGACCGATCAAGGCCACCAGACGCCGTCCCGTAGAGCGTATCGCCCCCGGCGTGATCGAACGTAAGGGTGTAGACACGCCCATGCAGACCGGTATCGTCGCCATCGACTCCATGTTCCCCATTGGCCGCGGTCAGCGCGAGCTGATCATTGGCGACCGCCAGACGGGGAAGACGGCCATTGCCCTGGACACCATTCTCAACCAGCACGATCAGGACGTAATCTGCATCTACGTAGCCATCGGACAGCGCGTGGGCCAGTTGGCCCAGGTGGTGGCCGCTCTGGACGAAGCTGGCGCCATGGATTACACCATCGTCGTGCTTGCCGGCGCCTCTGACCCGGCGCCGTTGCAGTATTTCGCGCCTTATGCCGGCTGCGCCATCGGCGAGGAGTTTATGGAGCAGGGTAAGGACGTGCTCGTGGTCTACGACGACCTTTCCAAGCACGCCTGGGCCTACCGCGAGATTTCTCTGATTTTGCGCCGCCCGCCCGGTCGTGAGGCTTACCCCGGCGACATTTTCTCGCTGCACAGCCGCCTGTTGGAGCGCGCCGTGCGCCTGCGTGACGAATACGTCATCGTGGAGACGGGCACGGAAGTCACGCGAGAAACAGAAAGCGGCGTGGACGGCAACGTCTACTTCGGCAACAACGACATCGAAGAGGCCACAGAAGCGCTGGAACAGATGGATAATCCGGATCAGTACGAAATCAAGAAGATTCCGGGCACCGGCGGTTCCATGACGGCCCTACCTATTATCGAGACGTTACTCGGCGACGTTTCCGCCTACATCCCCACCAACGTCATTTCTATTACCGACGGTCAGATCTTCCTGGAAACAGACCTGTTCAACCAGGGTCAGCGCCCGGCAATCAACACCGGCCTCTCCGTCTCCCGCGTGGGTAGTGACGCTCAGCGCAAGGCTATGAAGCGGGTCACGGGCGGTCTGAAGTCTGACCTGGCTCAGTACCGCGAATTGGCCGCGTTTGCCCAGTTTGGTTCGGACCTGGACAGGGCCACACAGCGCCAGCTCGACCGCGGCGCACGTCTGATGGAAGTCCTTAAGCAGCCGCAATACAATCCCTACCCCCTGGAGCACCAGGTGATGGTCATTTTCGCCGGTAGCCGCGGCTACCTGGACGAGATCGACGTCGACGATATCGTGCGCTGGAAAGAAGAGTTCCTGCACTACATGAACACCGCCCGCCCCGAAGTCGGACGCGCCATTCAGGAAACGAACGACTTCACGGACGAAACAGAAGCACAGCTGCGCCAGGCGCTTGAGGACTTTAACGCCAGTTGGGAAGGTGGCGAGTAGAGATTGGTTGATTGGAGATTAGAGATTGCTGCTTACCAATCTCTAATCCCCAATCTCTAATCTCCAATACACCTACCAAAGGAGCATTAATGGCTACTGAACGCGAACTTAACAAGCGCATCCGTAGCGTCAAGAATATCTCCCAGGTCACCAGCGCGCTGGCGGCTGTCTCGGCGGCGAAGGCCAGTAAGGCCCAGAAGCAGGTACAGGCCTCGCGCGATTACGCGGGCAAGGCCTTCGAAATCCTGATCAACCTGGCCTCGCAACCCAGCGTGGGTGAAGCCAGCCATCCGCTGATGACCGTGCGTGAGGAAATCAAGAACGCTGCCGTCATCGTGATCACGGCGGACCGCGGCCTGGCCGGCGCTTACAACGCCAACATGGTGGCTTACGCCGAGCGTTTCATACGCGCTTTGCCCCACCCGGCGCGTGTTATCTCCGTGGGCCGCAAGGGGCGCGACCTGTTGCTGCGCCGTGGCTACAATGTCGTGGCCCTGTTCGACGACATTCCCGACGAGCCCACCATCTTCGACATCGCGCCCATCGCCGATATCGTCATCGACGATTATCTTGACGGCACGGTGGACGACGTTTTCATCGCCTATACTGAGTTCATCAGCCTGGTCCAGCGCGAATTGACGGTGAGGCAGCTACTGCCGCTGAAGCCGCTGGATATGGAAGGGATGGCAGCGTCTGAGTATGTAGACGACATCGATACGGCCGGCGCTGCGGAGCGCATCTACAGCTATGAGCCGGACCCGGCGTCTTTGTTGAACGCCGTCGTGCCTCGCTTCACAGAGCTGCAGATCTATCAGGCAGTGGTCGAGGCCAAGGCCAGCGAGCACAGCGCGCGCATGGTGGCTATGAACAACGCCACGGACAATGCGGGTGAACTGATCGACTATTTGATCCTGGAACGAAACAAAGCGCGCCAGACGAGCATCACCAACGAGATCCTGGATATCGTCGGCGGCGCCGAAGCACTTTCGAAATAAGCACGCCGGGCAAGCGAGCCCCGGCTGGCACACGCAATAATTGGAGGAAGCAATGGCTAATGGCAAAGGCATCGTCCGCGCCGTCCGCGGCGTGGTTGTGGACGTAGAATTTGCGCCCGAAGACATGCCGGAGATTTTTGACGCTCTGAGAATCGAAATGGAAAATGGCAACGACCTGGTGCTGGAAGTACAGCAGCATCTGGGCGGAGGTATGGTGCGCTCGGTGGCCATGGACACCACAGACGGCCTGTCGCGCGGCGTTCCCGTAGAGGCCACCGGCGACTCCATCCGCGTGCCCGTGGGCCCCACAACGCTCGGCCGCGTCTTCAACGTGCTGGGCGATCCTATCGACGGACGTCCCGCGCCGGACACCGACATGAAGTACCGTATTCACCGTGAAGCGCCTGAATATCAGGACCAATCGACGGTCGTCGAAACGTTCGAAACCGGCCTGAAGGTCATCGACCTCATCGCGCCGCTGATTCGTGGTGGTAAGACCGGCGTCTATGGCGGCGCCGGCGTGGGCAAGACGGTGATGATCTCGGAGCTGATCCGCTCTGTGGCGACGGCCCACGAGGGTGTTTCCGTCTTCGCCGGCGTGGGCGAGCGCACGCGTGAAGGCACGGATATGTATTACGAGCTGGAAGAGTACGGCGTGCTGGACTCGGTGGCCATGGTCTTCGGCCAGATGAACGAGCCGCCGGGCGTGCGCCTGCGCGTGGCCCTGACGGGCCTGACGATGGCCGAGTATTTCCGCGACGAAGGGCGTGACGTGCTGCTCTTCATCGACAACATCTTCCGCTACGTGTTGGCCGGCGCTGAAATGTCGGCGCTGCTGGGCCGTATGCCCAGCGCCGTCGGTTACCAGCCCACCCTGTCGGCGGAGATGGGCGACCTGCAGGAACGAATTACGTCCACCAAAGTGGGCTCGATTACCTCGATGCAGGCCATCTACGTGCCCGCCGATGACTATTCCGACCCCGCGCCGGTAGCCACCTTTGCTCACCTGGACGCCACCATCACCCTGGAGCGTAGCGTGTTCGCCAAAGGTATCTTCCCCGCCGTGGATCCGCTCTCCTCCAGCAGCCGCGCGCTGCAGCCGCACATCGTCGGCGACGAGCATTACCGCACGGCGCGTGAGGTAAAAGAGGTGCTGCAGACGTACAACGACCTGCAGGACATTATCGCCATTCTGGGTATCGACGAACTGAGCGAAGACCAGAAGCTGCTGGTGGCGCGGGCGCGCAAGATCGAACGCTTCCTGGGCCAGCCTATGTTCGTGGCCGAAAAGTTCCATGGCCTGAACGGCGAGTACGTGACCATCGAAGACACCGTGCGCGGCTTCCGCGAGATCCTGGACGGCAAACACGACGACCTGCCCGAACAGGCCTTCTTCATGGTGGGCACCATTGACCAGGCTGTGGAGAAAGCGGAGCGGCTGCG
>JBMCFH010000038.1:0-22201 GCA_048620455.1 Chloroflexota bacterium
AAAACGCGGCCCGCGCGGCCGGACGTTACGCCGTCACCGGTCAGTACGATCCTTCTTGCCTCAACGAGACGCCACCCTGCGAAGACCCGCGCGTTGAATCGATAAAAGCGGTGGCCCGCGAGGCGCTAGGCGGTCTGGCTCTTGACGATGACGCCGCTTTCGAAGATCCGCAATATTATCTGATCGAAGTATTCGGCACCGACGAGCACGGCCAACAGCGAGCAAACTACGCCGGCGCGCCGGGCATGCCCATCATCGTCCGTGTGACCTACCGCGTAGGCATGGTAACGCCTCTGGTGCAACCGATCGCCAACACGGTACGCGTCACCGGTCAGGTGGTGTTCAACAACGAGCAGTTTGCACAGGTCAGCAACAGCCGCGACCAGGTACAACAAATCACACCCCTCCCCCCGGTTGAGCCTACGCCAACGCCTTTCCCTCCAGATCTGCAACTGACCAAGTCCGATTCTGTGAGCCCTAACCCGGCCATTGTCGATGAGCCATTTTTCTACACCCTGAGCATCGCTAACATTGGCGAGACCGACTTAGAGGGAATCACCGTCGTTGATGAGCTTCCGGAGGGAATTAGCTATATCTCTGGACCGGCCGGTTGCGATGTGGAAGACCGCGTCGTCACTTGCGATGGCATCGACCTCGAGGCCATGGACAGCTTAAGCCTAAACTTGCAGGTGGAAGCTGACGAGGACCTGGCCGGTGAAACTGTGGAGAACACGGCTACGGTCAGCCATCCGCTAGACCAGACCCCGGACAACAATAGCGACACGCACGAGACGGCCATCATTGGCCCGCCCACCGAGGCGGACGTAACTGTGGACAAGAGTCCCTCTTCTACGCTGGTAGCCGTGGGTGACGATCTGGTCTACACCATCGGCGTGACCAACAGAGGTCTGGCCGACGCGGAGAACGTAACCATAGTCGATACACTACCCGCTGGCGTCAACTTCGACTCCGCCGACGCCTCCCAGGGTAGTTGCGAGTCGCCGGATGGCAACGAGATCACCTGCAATCTCGGCGACATCTCATACCCTGACCCCGGTTTCGCCAGCGTCACCATCCGTGTGCAGCCAAACCAGGAAGGAATGATTGTCAACACCGTGGAAGTCTTTGCCGACAACGAGCCCGATGACGACGATGACTCCCTGAACCAGAGTTCGGCCACGGTAGAGGTACAAAACGTCTCCGACCTTAGCGTGACCAAGACGGCCTCCGCTGACCCGGTCATGGACGAGGAAATGACCTATACGGTCAATGTCGTAAACAACGGTCCGGCCACGGCCACCGAGGTGCAGATGCAGGACTCGCTGCCGCCGTCGGTGACGGTTCAGAGCATAGACGCCTCGCAGGGTAATTGTAGCGAATCGGGCAACGTGGTCGACTGTGACCTGGGCAACCTCGCCGCCCACGCCAACGCTACCGTAACTATCGTCGTCATCCCCAACGAAGTTGGTTCAATTACCAACTGGGCCGCTGTCTCCGGCGAGCAAGCCGATCCCTTCCCGGCCAACGACGAGTTCGAGCTGAACACCACGATTCAACCCCGCGCCGATCTGGGAATTAGCAAGACGGCAAGCGCCGACCCCGCGGAGGTAGGCAATGAGTTGGTTTACACATTGAACGTTACCAACCATGGCCCTGGACCGGCTGAGGACGTGACCATCGAAGACGATTTGCCGGGCAGCGTAGTCTTTCTGAGCGCCAGCGCCTCGCAAGGAACCTGCGGTGACAGCACGAACCTTGTCATCTGCGATCTTGGCGATATGGTAGAAGGCGCCACTGCCGAGGTCACCATTCGCGTCGTTCCCAACGAACCGGGCGAGATTACCAACACAGCCAGTGTTGATTCCAATACGTTCGATCCTGAACCTGACAACGACATCAGCGACCCGGTTGTGACTGAAGTTAACGCGAGTGACGCTTACATCGTGCTTGATCAATATTGTGGGAAGCCGGGCGACGAGATCACGGTAAGTGGCTACGATTGGAGCACACATCAGTCCAACCATTATGATATTTATCTGGAACTGTGGGATGAGGAAAGCGGTACGTTTGAGTCTCTAGGCCAACCGTTTGACAATAACGAGAACTGGGAGCAACTTGTTACGATCCCCGACGAACCAAATGGCCAGTATCTGATCCGGGCCCACCGCTCCCGCCAACAGGGTCAGGGCATGTCCACGCAGGCGGAAGACGCCGTCAGCTTTGAGATTCCTTGCCCCGCCCCTAACCTGGTCGTAGACGAGCTAGAAGTCATCACACCCACCGAGGTGCTCGTCGGCGATACGGTCACCTTCCGCGCCGTGATCAGCAATGTAGGCAACAAGGACGCCATCAATCAGTTCTTCAACGGTCTATACTTCGACCCGCCGCAACCGGACCCCGACGACCAGCAAATCGACCAGAACTACCGCGTGGGAATCGTGGCGCTCAACACCCTGGCTATTGATGCCAGCAAGGTTGTCACCTTTACCATCGAAAATGCCTTCGAGACCGCCGGCTCGCATGAGGTATACGCCGTCGCCGATTCCGATTCCGATCCGGACGGAGAAGGCCGCATACCCGGCGAACACAGCGAGTCAGACAATATATCCGCCCCACTGGAGGTTGACGTGAGCCCTGCTTCCCCGCCCACGTCCACCCCGACGCCCACGGCGACCGGCACGGGCACACCTGCCCCCACTGCCACAGCAACGGCCACGCCGACGGTAACGCCCACACCGGAGCCGACGTCTGCGCCGGGCACGCTCGTCGTGACCGTCTTTAACCAGTCCGGCGAACCGCAGGCCAGCGCCGAAATCAACGTGTACGACGAAGATAGCGGCGAGGTCGTGGCCACGGGCTACAGCGACATCGACGGCAACTATTTCTTCGACAGTATTCCGGCCGATACATACACCGTCACCGCCTGCATCACGATTGAAAATGACG
Organism: Chloroflexota bacterium; assembly: GCA_048620455.1. Lineage (GTDB taxonomy): Bacteria > Chloroflexota > Anaerolineae > Promineifilales > Promineifilaceae > JAAYYY01. Next base: position 2,947 of record JBMCFH010000038.1, read on the forward strand.
ACTATTTCCGCTCGGCATCTGGGGTCATTGTCAACACGGGCGAAGTCACCCAGCTCGTGTTGTTCCTGCAGCCTTCGCCGGCGGGATGTGTCTAGACCAAGGGAGAATGATGAAGTACCGGTCTCCAGGAACGCAACGCAAGACACAGACGCTACTGCTGGTTAGCATATTGGCAGTTGCGGCGCTGGCCGTTGGAACGCAGTGGGCCTGGGCTAGCGACAGTGGAGCGCCCGAACCGAATTACACCTGGGAAGGCGACGAACGCCTCTCCACCACGTCGGACAATGGCGCCTTTGGCCCCGACCTGCAGGTGGCGGGAAATGACGACCTGATGATGGCTTACGATCACAGGGTCGACGACGATACACGCAATCCCTACTATCGTCGCTCGACCAACGAAGGAGCATCCTGGTCCGCGCCGGCGCCTATACACACCAGCGACGACGACCTACGAGGGGTGACGCTGGCCTTTGACACTAACAACCGCGCGCATGCTGTCTGGCGTTCCGACGACGGCCTTTTCCATGCGGCACAGAATCAGTGGCCCACCGGCTCGAATACCGCGCACCTCAGCAGTGGCGACATCCTGGCGCCGATGCTGGCTATTGGCTCTGACAATATTCTCCATTTGGTCTGGCAAGAGAGCAATCTGCCCAGTTCACCGAACATTTATCACGCCTATTCACAGGATGGAGGCGCTACCTGGAGCTCCCCTGCGGACCTGGCCGATGAGATTGACTTGTCTTCCGCGCCAAAAGTAGCCGTAGACTCCTCGGGCAACGTCCACGTCGTGTGGGAAGAGCGCGTCATTGATGGTGGCTTCCAATTCCAGATTCACTATAAGCAAGGGACGAAGAGCGGATCCGGATACTCATGGCCCTCGTCTGCCACCACCGTCTCTGGAAGTGCGGGGACGGCCCGGCGCCCGGCGCTCGTCGCCAACGGTCAGACGATTCACCTCAGCTACGCCCTTCAACTCAGCAACGAGGAACAATATCCCTACTACCGGCGCTACTCCCCTGGCACCGGCTGGTCTGCGCCAAGGGACGTCAGCAACGATACGCCTGTCAGCGTCAACACTAATTCGCCCTTTTACCTGTTGTCCACGCTTCAGGTTTGTGCCGGTGACGTCTTCATCTACTATCATGGTGCAACGGAGATAAACGAGAGAGAGCAGATATGGGGCACGACCAGCGCCAACAACTGGACCGTTGTCGACGTTGTTACCGGCGAAGAGACGCGTAACATTGTGCCTGTTCTGGCTTGTATCGGCGGCAACTTACATCTGGGATACGAGCGCATCGTGGTCGCTGAGGAGAATCACCAGATCTACCACAATGTAAGCAACAACGAAAACACGCTATTCCTACCGCTTATCACCCGTGGATAATTACGCTATTTCCGATTTCTCCAGGACTTTAACACCATGAATCGTCTTGAATGGGTGCTCAGTGGGCTTCTGGCCCTGCTCATCGTCGTCATCGCCGTCATGATGCTTCTGTTCTGGAATCTGAACCGGCAACAGACGGCGCTGCCCGAGGCGCCCGCCGCCAACCCGGCCCAGGAGATGGGCCAAACGGCGGCGGAAGCGTCCCCGCCAGCGCACACGGCGCGAGAAGCGTATGCGCTGGCGCAACCGGTGGCGCAGGAGTGGGCCGAAGATGCGCAGCTGGTTTCGGCCAGCGCCACCTGGCCCGAAGGCGCGACCCTGGCGCCGGAGAACGCCGGCTGGTCCCTGATGTTCTACTCGCCGGGCCGCTCCGAAACAGGTCTCGTTTCTGTTTCGGGAAACGCCGCGCGACTGCTGCGCAATAGCGCTACCAACCGCTCACTGCAGCCGCGGAACCTCGACCGCTGGCAGACGGATAGCCCTGCGGTCGTGGAAGCGCTGATGGACAATGGCGGAGAGGAATTCTTACAAACGCATAATCAGGCAACACTGTCCCTGACCTTCAACGCGCTCGACGCTTTGCAGTGGCAGGCGCAGTTAATCGACAGAGAACAAGGTACTGTGTTAACCGTAGAAATAGACCCAGGCAGCGGAGTCGTTACAGCTATCATCACACCCGAGGGAGGGGAATAACCGCCCTTGTGGCCAAGCCCGTTCATGGAGGTTCACATGTTCGCAACAAAAAACACCCAACACCATAGCAAGGGACAGAGCCTGGTTGAGACCGCTCTCTTCCTACCTATACTCATCATCCTGCTCGGCGGCCTCGTCGAAGTCAGCAATCTGCTGGTCACCCAAAATCGCGTCGCAACGGCGGCGCGCGCCGGCACAGGATTCGCCGCCGCCAACTATCGCGGCGACGACTGGAACGACACTGATACCTGGCCCGTAGCGATGGCTAACGCAGCCAAGAACAACGTCACTGATACCCTGGATCTGGATGAGGAGCGCTGGGATATCTACGTAGTCAAGGCCACGCTAAATCCTGATGGGTCCGAGTTTACCGAGTGGAACGACGAGCACGCCTACGGCACAGGCGCCGTAGTGACGGAGGACGAGTGGAATGACCGCGAGCAGGAAATGCAAAACGCGGTCATCGATGCCCTCAGCGATTCCGAACTGGGCCTTGAAATTGTAGCAACGCTGGCCTTCCACGATCGGCAGTCGCTGCTGGGCCTCAACGCCTTCAACTTCGGCCCCCTGACCGAGGTGCGAGGCGTGAGCGTGATGCGCGTGGACGAGCAACCCGCCTATGCAGGCTGCGCCGTCCTGCCCATCTCCGTGGCGCTCAATCAGTTTTCGGCCTATCCTTCCAACTGGCCGGTGGGCGAGTCATATGATGGCGCCCACCCCGATGACCCCGCAGACGAAAGTCAGATATTCCCCACCAACGTCACTTACCCGGGTGATCTCGTATACGTCAACGAGCCTGGTGCGGCGCCAGACAGACTGAACACCGATACATTTACTCGTAACATCCCCGGCGTTCCCCTGTTGGAGGCCGACGAGGGGTACCTCTACTGGGCGCGGCAGTCCGAAGGATCGGGTAGCTTCGGCTGGTTGCGGTGGACCGGCCCTGGAAGCGCCCGAAATCTCGGGGAGAGCCTGGCTTTCCCCGGCGACTTCCACGAGAAGTATCCCGGCGGTGATGCGGACATGGACCGGATAGACAGCGGACCCGACGACGTTTCCGGAGATGGAGACGGTATTCTTGAAGTCGGCGAGTGGGTACAGACCTCCACCGGCGAGATTGCATCGAACCACGTACGACCTGTCATACGCGATTACGTCGAGAAGCAGCAACCGGTGACGCTACTCGTCTATGATATTACCAATGGGCAGACCGGTCAGAATCGCACCTACCGGGTCGCCGGATTTGTCGAGGTCGTGCTTCAGGGCTACGTGACGAGTGGATCACCGTCAGAGCGAGGGATCATCTTCGAATTCGTCAGATTTGCCAACGAATGTCTTGAACTTCAGTAAGCCGACCAGGAGCAGCCAACCAACCCTGGTCCATCGAGGGAGCGACGCGTTGTCGCTCCCTCCTTCGCCCCCCTTTACTGGGAGAGTTACCATGAGTGAGCCGATGACCCACAGTACCGACCATACACAAACGCACGTATCTGAGGAAGGACAGACGATCGTACTCATGGTCTTCATGATTGTGGCGCTTCTGGCCCTGGTGGGTCTGGCTGCCGACGTCGGCTTCCTCTTTGCGCGCAGCTCCCAATTCAGTTCGGCGGTGGATTCGGCGGCGCTGGCAGGGGTCGTCGAGATGGATCCCACGCTAGAAGACCAGCAAGACGCCAGAGAACGCGCCGCGGAATTTCTAACGGCGAACGGCTGGCCCGTAACCGGAGACGACATCACCGACACCGTTTCTCTCACCGCCCAGGGTATCCCCCAATACACGATTACCCTCACCTGGCCCGTCGAAACATTCTTCATGGGCCTCATCGGCTTTGGCGACATCCCGGTCACACGAGCAGCCACAGCCGTCTACTACGCCCAGGCCGAAATCTACACGCCCAGCGCCTTCAAGCGCTCGCAAATCCGGCAGGCGTCCCAGTTCATCCTGGGCCCCGATTCCTGCAGCAAAGTGGGCGAACCGGCTTCACCCGAGTACGTCAGACAGTCTGAACCTAACGCCGACAGCGCGCGTCAGGCTGGCCTTTTTCGCTATCGCATTCGGGTAACGTCGGAATACACTCCGAGTTCATTACGTGTGGAACTGTTCGATCCTGATTCAGTCAACGTGAACGGGAACAGCACGGGTCTGGAGTACACAAACTCCAGAGATGCGGGCGGCGGAACCTTTAGCAACGGCTCCTGTTCAGCCGGTCCTGGCCAGCCCTGTGTTTTTGAAACCGGCGAGAATCTCCAGGCGCCCAGCCAGAACCCATACTGGTTCGTGCGCGTAGACGAGAACTATGCCGGCCATGAGAATAATTGCGACCCTCTCGTTAGCAACCCCAACGGCAACAACAAGACCGAGTTCGCACTGTACTACTACGACGAGGACGGCGAACGTACGGAGTGGGCGACGTATACGGATAACAGCACCAACTTCAATCAGACCGATATGAAGTGGGTCACGCCGGGCTACGGCGTCTCCGTCGATTCCGGCAGCCCACAATCTTCCTTCGACGTGGACCTCAACGCGATTCCCAAAGCAGAAGACGATGACGAAACGCAGTATATCTATCTCGATGTGAAGACTACACAAGGTTCGGCGCGCAATGTGTGGGACATCGCCGCCGGCCCCCCCGATGCCGGATTGCCCACGGACGTCAACGAGCGCAATCTGGTGCTGGCTAACAATCCTTCCTCCTACCGCAACGTGGGCATCTCCACCTTCGCCGTAGGCCGCATGCCTCTGCAGGCCTGGGTTGATGACGATGAAACGACGCTAACTCTGGCGCCGATCGATTCCTCCCTCGCCGGCACCGGTACCATCTATAGCACCGTTTTCGACTATGATATGTCGCATCCCAAGCTGCTTGAGTACACCATCAACACCGTCTGGACCGACACCTTTCGCGCCTTTGTGCAGCTCGTCGGCCCCGACGCCGAAACCGATCCGGCAAACGGAACCGTGACCTGCGACGACGGCATCGATGGTAAAACGTGCGATGCTTCCTGGTGGGAGCCGCAAGTGCAACTTGGGGTGCCCGGCGGCACATTCTATGGCGGCGACCTGCAAGCCACCTACACTCCGCGGCGCGATGCCCACACCTGGTCCCTGTCCGTCACCTCCGGCGCGCCAATCCTGACGCGCTGACGCTCGGTCACCCCGTCCAAACAACTGGCTTGTAGTAACGGCTTTAGCCGTCAAACTGTTGAAGCAGTTACTACGAGCCTTCAGCCACCAGCACCGTTCGCCAACCTCCACGCTCTCTGTGGTCCCCAGCGTTCCTCAGTTAATCACCGGCGCCAGACATAGCTGCCTCAATTTCCTCCCGCACCTGTTCATCCCCCTCGTCCTCCAGCGCTGCACGCAGCGCCGCCCGCGCCTGCGCCCCGCCAATCTGGCCCAACGCCCACGCCGCGTGCCCGCGCACCAGCGGCGAATCGTCCCGCAGCAGGCGGGCCAGCGCCTGCGTTGCTTCCCGGCTGCCCCAGTTGCCCGCCGCCACACAGGCGTTGCGCACCAGCCGTTCCCGTTTGATGCGCTTGATGGGGCTGTGGGCGAAGCGCCGCGCAAACGCCGCCTCGTCCAGCGTCAGTAGCTCGAGTAGCGGCGGCGCCGCCGCGTCATAATTGGGCGGGCGGAAGCTCAACTCCCGGCTCTGGGGCGCGAAGCGGTTGAAGGGGCACACGTCCTGGCAGACGTCGCAACCGTAGACCCAGTTGCCCATCAGCGGGCGCAGGTGGCGTGGAATCCAATCTTTCAACTCAATCGTCAGGTAGGAGATACAGCGGCGAGCATCCAGCACGTAAGGTTCCGGAAAGGCGTTCGTGGGACAGGCGTCCAGACAGCGGCGGCAGGAGCCACAGCCGGGCATCGGCGCGCGTGGTTCGTCCGGCTGCAAGGGGAACGTCGTCAGCAGCTCGCCCAGGAAGAAGAAAGACCCGCGGCGCGGGCCGATGAGCATCGTGTTCTTGCCCGTGAAGCCCATCCCCGCCGACTCGGCGTGATCCCGTTCCAGGATGGCGCCGTGATCCACGTACACCTTATTGCGTATGGCGACCTCGTCGCCACCGTCGCCGCCCACCTCCGCCTGCAACCAGCGGCCCAGCTCCTCCAGGCGCGGCTCCATCGCGTCGTGATAATCCACGCCCCAGGCATAGTTGGAAATGCGGCCCCGCGCCGGATCATTGGCCACGTCCGGCGGCAGGGCCAGGGTATGATAGTCCAGCGCCACACAGACGATGGCCTGCACGCCATCCAGGATCACGTTGGGGTCGCAGCGGCGCTCTACGCGATCGGGCCGCGCCATGTAGCCCATCTTGCCCTGGTATTCGTTCTCAATCCAGCGCAGATAGGCGTCCAGCCGCCGGCCCGGCTGCGCCGCAACCACCCCGGCCATGCTGAACCCCAAGGCCCGCGCCTTCGCTTTGAGGCGGGCGGTTATTTCCTGCTGTCGTTGCACGTCTTTCGTCATCTCCGAGGACAATCGCCGCAACGTACCCTCCCGGAGGGTCCCAGCGCTAAGCCACCTCCGGGAGGGTGGCGACGACTTCCACTCTGCCGGACATTTTACCTTTCCCGATTTATGGTATAATGCCCTCTTGTATTCGACCAGTTTTCAAGCAGGAGATAAGCGTCGCATGGTGGACATTAACGTACAATCAATGAAGCGGGTGGACCTGATCACCGTCTCCGGTCGCGTCGACAGCAGCACCGCCCATGAATTGGAGGAGACTTTAGACACCCGCATCAGTGACGGTCGCTATAACCTGGTCCTCGAAATGTCCGGCGTGGACTACCTCAGCAGTGCCGGTTTGCGCGCGCTGGTCGCTGCGCTCAGGGCATGCAAGAAGCGCGGCGGGGATGTGCGCATCGCCAACCCCTCGGAGCGTGTTTCCGAAGTGATGTCCCTGGCAGGTCTTGACCAACTCTTCGAAACCTACGAGGACGTTACGGTTGCCGTTGGCAGTTATTAAGCAATGGTCACGATCACCAAAGAGGGTGTGCGGCGCGCCATCTGGCGACGACGCCACCGTCCCCTGTCACGGTACATGGGCAAGAAACGCAGCCTGACAGTACGTGGGCGTTACGACAAGATCCGGAATATTTGTGAATTTGTGGCCGATGGGGCTCAACGCGCCGGGTTTGACAAGGACGCCGTGTTTCAGGTTCAGCTTGCCTGCGATGAAGCGTGCACAAATATAATCGAGCACACCTACCAGGAAGAAGACGCCGGCGACATCACCATCAGCTGGGAAATCAAGCGGGGCGTCTTCGTGGTTACTATCAGGGATGACGGCGAGCGTTTTGATCCCGGCGACATTCCGCCGGCGCCAATCCCACCCACTCCCATCACGACCGGTGAAGACGAAGATTTCGATATTAAAGTAGGTGGGCTGGGCGTCTATTTTATGCGCAGCCTGATGGACAAAGTTGATTTTTCATTTAAGGAAGGGAACGGCAACATTTTGAGGATGGAAAAGCAGTTGCCGAAAGAGTCCGATTCATGAGCATCTGGCGCCAGGAACTGGACAACGATACGTGGTTGGTGGGCGTCAGTGATCGGCTGGATCAGAACCAGACGCCAGAGCTGGAAGCAGAGCTGGACGACCTGCTGCAAAACGGGCGCCACCGCATTATCGTCGACCTCAGTGAAGTCAACTACATTAACAGCGGTGGTCTGCGCTGCCTGGTCACTGCCTGGCGTAAAGCCAGGAAACAGGGAGGGAACGTCGTCCTCACCGGCCTGCACGCTCGCGTCCACGACGTGTTTACCATGGTAGGCTTTGACAAAGTATTCGACGTCTATCCTGATCGCAACGGGGCTCTTAAGGCCTGGCAGCAAGAGTAAGCGCCCCACCCTGGCCCAGTCCTGATCTGAATCCGTTGTCCGCTGTCATATCAATGCGCCATGCACTTCCCTCTCAGGTAGACGGTCTCTCCGGGCCGTCTTTTTCGTTGGTCATCGCCCTGCTCCTGCTGGCGCTCTTCCTGGCTGCCATTCTGCTGGTGCTGGTGCGCCGCCGCTACCGCCGGCGCCAGTCACTCATCCTGCAGCGCGTGTCGGAACTGCAAGTGCTCAGCGAAGCCGGGCGCGTGCTGGTGGAGTCCGAACTGGACGTCGAGGCGCTATGCGAACTGATCGCCGAGGAAGCGACCCAGATTGTGGACACCTCCACGTTTCAGATCGGCCTCTTCGAGGGAGAACTGTACGAGATCGTCTACTGGTGTGTCAATGGTCAGCGCCAGGATCCGGCGGCATTTGACCTGGAGGAGGACGGGGGCCTGGTTGGCTGGGTGCGCGACCGGCGCCAGCCACTCTTCATCCGTGATTTCAGCCGCGAACTGGATGAGTTGCCGGCGCGCCCGCGCTACACCAGCCCTAATCCGCCACGCTCCGGCGTCTTCATCCCCCTGGTCAGCGGCGACAAAACGCTGGGCCTGATGGCTGCCCAAAGCATCGAGCCCAACCACTTCAGCCAGGATGACCTGCGCCGCCTATCGATCCTGGCAAACCAGGCCGGCGCAGCAATCGCCAACGCCCGCCTCTTCGAGCAGGAACGCACGCGGGCAGCGCACCTGGAGCTGGTGGGCCAGATCGCTCAAAAAGTGAACGCCATTCAGGATCTTGACGAGTTGTTCAGCCAGGTTGTGGCGCTGACGCGCGATACGTTCGACCTGCATCCGGTCAGCATCTTTGGCATCGACAGCCAGAGCGGCGCGGCTGTGATCCAGGCCAGCAGCATAGATGACGTGGAGCCGGGCACGCTGCACATTCCGCCCGGCCTGGGGATCGTGGGCACCGCCCTCGCCGAGCGCCGTACCATCGTCTCCAACTACACGCTGGACGACGAGCGCTTCGTATTTGGCTTCGGCGAGCATCTGGCGCCGGTGACCAACGCCGAAATCGCCATTCCCCTCATCGTGGACGAGCAATTGCTGGGCGTGCTGGACGTGCAAAGCGAGCGGCCCGGCGTCTTCAACGAGCGCGAGCAAACGGTCCTGGAAGCGCTGGCTGCCCAGGTAGCCATTGCCATCCACAAGACGCGGCAACTGGCGGGCCAGCGCGAGCAAGCGTGGGTCACCACGGCGCAGCTGCAGGTCGCCGACGCCATCCGCCAGAGCGCGGACATGGACGAGTTGTTGACGGGCGTCACGCGCCTCACGGCGCTGCTCGTCGGGGTGGAACAGTGCGCCGTCTTGCTCTGGAACGACGATCTGCAGGTCTACGAAGGCGCGGCGGCCCACGGCCTGTCGCCCGCCGCCATGGAGCAATTCAGCAGCAAACAGCTGGCGATCGGCGACTGGAATCCACTGGACGCCGTGCACGTCGGTATGGCCCGGCTGGCGACGGAGAAGAAAACCCCGTGGCGCTCGAAACACGACGCCGATTCCCCCCTGGTGCTCTACCCGCTCATTGCAAAAGGACACATGGTCGGCGTCATGATCGTCGACGAGCCGCGCCAGCCGCCGGATACAATCAAGGGACACGTCTCCGAGAACTTCTTCGAGCGGCAGGATGAGCTGTTGCGCAGCATCGCCAACCAGGCTGCGCAGGCCATCGAAAGCGAGCAACTGCACATCGCCCAGCAGGAAGAAGCGTGGGTCAACACGGCGCTGCTGCAGGTGGCCGAGGCCGTCAACAGCCTCATCGACCTCAACGAAATCTTGAACACCATCGTGCGTTTCATCCCCATGCTCGTCGGCGTAAAATCGTGCATCATCCTCATCTGGGATGAAGACACGGAAACCTACTACGCCGGCCCCAGTTACGGCATCGACGAAATGGGGCGCGGCCTGATCGAGTCCTTCGAAATCGAAGGCTCGGAGTTGCCAACGGTGCAGGCGCACGAGCTCGATCCACCCACGCCGTCCACGACGGTCTACACCGTGCGCCTGCCCACCTGGCTGCACGACGTGATGGGCGCCGCGACCGCGACCGCACTGCCGCTGCACGCCCGCAGCAGCCTGGTGGGCGCGCTACTGGTGGGCCCCTCGGTGACCAGGCGCCCCCTGATCGGCCGGCGGCTGAGCATCCTCACCGGTATCGCCCAGCAGGCGGCAATCGCCGTGGTCAACGACCAGCTTTACAGAGAGGCTGCCGAGCGCAACCGGCTGGAACAAGAACTGGACGTGGCGCGCCACATTCAGGCCAGCTTCATTCCCCCCGGCAACCCAGACATACCACGTTGCGACGTGGCCAGTTTCTGGCAGGCGGCGCGACAGGTCAGCGGCGATTTCTACGATTTTCTTGAATTACCCGGCGGCAAGTGGGGCATCGTGGTCGCCGACGTGGCCGACAAAGGAGTCCCGGCAGCGCTCTTCATGGCTCTCAGCCGCACGATCATTCGTACCATCGCCCTCAGCCGCTACGAGCCGGGCGCAGCATTGGAGCGCGCCAACCGTATCATCTGGAACGACACTACATCCGACCTTTTCGTCACCGCTTTCTACGCCGTCTGGGACCCTGACACGCGCACCCTGGCCTACGGCAACGCGGGCCACAATCCGCCGCTTCTGTTGCGTCACGGCGGCGAGAGCGAGCTACTGAAGACCGAGGGCATTGCTCTGGGCGTGCTGGACAACGTGCGCATCGCACAGAAATACACACACCTGTCGCCCGGCGACACTGTGTTGATTTACACCGATGGCGTGACGGAAGCGGTCAACGAGGATTATGATGAATTCGGCGTGGAACGGTTACGCCTGGCTGCCGCCGGCGCCGCTCGCAGGGACGCCACGCACATCATGAATGCCATCACCGGCGCCGTGAAGGACCACGCCGGCGACACGGCGCAATCCGACGACGTGACGCTGGTCGTCATGAAATGCAACGACTAAGCGGAGCGCCGGCATTCTTCACGACTGACGGTCTAAACCCGTACAGCGAGTTGGTAACTCGCTGCAAACTCAAGCGACCGTACATCAAGTAACGATAGGAGAAAACACCAATGCACGGCAACGAAAAAAACACCGAAACCGGACCACAGCGCCGCGCACCGTCCCCGGCGCCGGGCCAGCGCACTCAGGACGAACAATTGCTACAACGCCCGCACCTGGAAGCGCCGCCCTTTCACGAGACTGACACCTGGCGCGTGCTGCGCATCATGGGCGAGTTCGTCGCCGGCTTTGAAACGATGGCCGAACTTGGTCCGGCTGTCAGCATCTTTGGCTCGGCGCGCGCCAAACCGGACAATCCACAGTATGAGGCAGCGGTTGAGGTGGCCCGGCTACTGGGCGAAGCGGGCTACGCCATCATCACCGGCGGTGGACCGGGCATTATGGAAGCCGGCAATCGCGGCGCGCAGAAAGCCGGCGCGATGTCAATTGGCCTGAATATAGAGCTGCCGTTCGAGCAGGGCTCCAACCGCTTCGTGGAAGTGCCGATCGATTTCCACTACTTCTTCGTGCGCAAGACGGTATTTGTCAAATACGCCCAGGCCTTCGTCATTTTTCCCGGCGGCTTCGGCACCATGGACGAGTTGTTCGAATCGCTGACGCTGATTCAGACGGCCAAGATCCAGAACTTCCCTGTGGTGCTCTTCGACTCCGATTATTGGGCCGGATTACTTCAATGGCTGCGAGAGACAATGTTGCACCAGGGGAAAATCTCTGAAGGCGACCTCGATCTGCTGGTGGTGACCGATTCCCCCGCCGAAGTGCGCGACGTCATTGTGAGCGCCTCGCAGGATCGCCGGCATCGGCTGGCGCAGGAGGAAGGCGCGCGCCAGGCCGCGCGGCAGGCATACGGCGAAGGCTACGCGCCGGAGTAATCAACGTGTGCCTCGCATCTATTTCTTTGTATAATCTAGCGTATTCGACCGGTACGTGAGCCGGTATTCTGATCCAGTCCGCGTTTCCAAAGGCAAAATACGGGACCACCCATGACCACACTCCTTACGCTTCGGGCCGCCGCCGGAACCGATCCCGGCCAGAGTTACGACGTTAATCAGGACAGCGCCTATGCTATGGTAAGTCAGACCTCTGAGGGCCATCCCCTGGGTCTGTTTATCGTGGCCGACGGTATGGGCGGCCACCAGGCCGGAGAAATTGCCAGCCGTCTGGCTGTGGAGACCATCGAAAAGGAACTGCACTGGTTGCTAAACCCGGGCGATGGCGAAGAGACCAAACCCAGTTATCCGCGCAGCGCGCTGACCACGGCCGTCGACGCCCCGCCAACCCAGAAGCTAGAACAGCGCCTTCGCGCCGCCGTGGAACAGGCCAACGTCGCCATCGCCTCCTACAGCCAGGATCATCCGGGCGACGCCGGCAACCTGGGCACCACCGTCACCTGCGCCCTGGTGGCCGATGGCGTGGCGGTCATCGCCAACGTCGGCGACAGCCGGACCTACCTGCTGCGCGGCGGCGAGTTACGGCAAATTACACAGGACCATTCCTACGTGGCGCAACTGGTGAGCGAGGGACAGATACGGCCCGAGGACGTGTATACTCACCCACGGCGCAACGTCATCACACGCTCGTTGGGCCACCAGCGCTCTGTGGACGTTGACCTGTGGACGCAACCGCTGCAACCCGGCGACCGGCTCTTGCTGTGCAGTGACGGCCTCTGGGAAATGTTGCCCGACGCACAGCTAATACTCACTCCTCTGCGCGACCTGGACGACCCCGAAGAAACAGTGCAGCAGTTGATCAGGGCAGCCAACAACAACGGTGGTGCGGACAATATCGGCGTCGTCGTCACACACGTTGATTCTGCCTGATAAAAGCCATGACATCGAAAACGATTGGGCGGTACGAGGTTAAATCTGAGCTGGGCCGCGGCGGTATGGCTACCGTTTTCCTGGCCAGTGATCCGCTGATCGGGCGCGACGTTGCCGTCAAGGTATTGCCGCGCGAGTTCCTGCACGATCCCTCCTTCCGCGGCCGGTTCGAGCGCGAAGCGCGCACCATCGCCATGCTGGAGCACCCGGCCATCGTCCCTATCTATGACTTCGGCGAGCAGGACGGCCAGCCCTATCTGGTGATGCGTTATATGAAGGGCGGCACGCTGGGCGACCGCCTGCGCGAAGGCCCGCTGGAGGGGACCGACGCGTCCGGTATCCTGAAGCGGCTGGCCGACGCGCTGGACCACGCTCACAATCGCGGCGTCATCCACCGCGACCTGAAACCGGGCAACATCCTTTTCGACGAATACGGGCTGGCCTTTCTTTCCGACTTCGGCATTGTCAAGCTGGCCCAGGCTACCGCCACCTTTACCGGCGAGTCGATCATCGGCACGCCGGCCTACATGAGCCCGGAACAGGTGCACGGCAACCGCGCGATCGACGGCCGCAGCGACATTTACACGCTGGGGGTCATCCTTTTCGAAATGCTTTCGGGCCAGATGCCCTACCGCGCGGATACGCCGGCCAAGCTGATGATGGCCCACGTGCTCAACCCCGTGCCGCGCCTCAAGGAAGCGCGCCCTGACCTGCCGGATGAGTATGACGCCGTCATTTCTCGCGCGCTGGCCAAAGAGCCGGACGAGCGCTTCAGCACGGCGGGCGATCTGTCCCAGGCCCTGGCCAAAACGGTACAGCGCGCCGTTCGCACGCAGCAGCTGCCGCCGGAGCCGAAAGCGACGGTCATCGAAGAGCCGGCCCAGCCGTCCGCCCCGCCATCCGGCGAATCGCACGCGCGTCCCCAGACGCCGCCGGTGCCCACGCCGGCGCCCAGAGAGCAAACAGGCGCGGTCAGCACGGGCACGGGCGCCCGCTTTCCGCGCTGGCTCCTGGCCCTGGGTGGGTTGGTCGGGCTGGCGGCCCTCTGTTGTGGCGGCCTTTTCCTGGCCTCCTTCCTTTCCGGCGACCCCTTCCTGTTCGGCGCCGCTTCGGCCACCGCTACGGGCGAACCCACGGCCATCGTCGAAGAAACAGCGCTACCGGCGCAGGAGACGCCCGACGAGGTGCCGGTAGCCAACACCACCGCTACCGCTCAGGCGCAGGAGGCAGCCACGGCTACAACGCAGGCGCAGGAAGCGGCGATTGCCACGCGCGTGGCGGAAAGCACCGTGACCGCCGAGGCGCGCGCGGCAGCCACGGCCACAGCGTACGCCCCGACGCGGGCGGCTGAGGCCGCCATGCAAACTGTGTTGCAGATGCAGGAGAGCGAGCCCATTTTCGGGCCCAGCAGCGGCAGCCTGCTCCACGTATCGGACGGCTTCATCAAGGCCGATATCGCCGAGGTCAACGTGGCCGATTTTGTCGTCGAGGCCGTCTTCTATAACCCGTACGCGGCGACGACCGGCAACTGGGATATCGGCTACACCTTCCGCCAGGCAGAGATTAACGACCAATACCGGCTGACAGTCGAATCGAATGGTGAATGGAGCCTGAGCGAGTGGATCGGCGACGAATCCAACTTCATAAATGATGGCAGCCTGAGCAATCTGAATCTGGGCGACGGCGACTCCAATCGCCTGACCGTTTACGCCAGCGGGCCCCTGGGCTACTTCTTCGTCAACGGCGAATTCGTCGCCGAGCTGGACCTGTCCGCGCGCGTCTCAGCGGGCGACGTGACCATTGCCACCAGCATGTTTACGGGCGACGAAATTGAGGGAGAGGAGACCGGTTACGAGGAGTTTACCATCTGGGCCCCCTAGAAGGACGTTAGCTCCCGCGAGGCGAGCGTGTAGCTTCACGCTTCCCATATCGCCTTTCGGGCCTCCCCGAGGCACTTCACCGATTACGCCTTTTGTCCCATTCGCAATAAAATCGCATCATGGCGCTGCACAAGATCGGCCGGTATGAAATCATAGAAGAGCTGGGACGCGGTGGCATGTCTACTGTGTATCTGGCGCACGACCCCCGCTTTCGCCGCCAGGTGGCACTCAAGGTGCTGCCGCCCGCCTTTCTACACGACACCACATTCCGCGCCCGCTTCGAGCGCGAGGCGCAGACCATCGCCGCGCTGGAACACCCGGCCATCGTCCCCGTCTACGATTTTGGCGAACAAGACGACCAGCCCTATCTGGTCATGCGCTACATGTCTGGCGGCGCTTTAGGCCGGCGGCTGAAGCGCCATCCCCTTTCCCTGAACGAAGCAAACCGCATCATCCAACGCGTCGCCGCTGCCCTGGATCACGCCCACAGCCAGGGCGTCATCCACCGCGATCTGAAGCCGGGCAACATCCTCTTCGACAGCCCCGGAGGCGATGCCTATCTGACCGATTTTGGCATCGTCAAAATGGCCAGCGAAACGACGCCGGCGCTGACAGGCAGCAACATCATCGGCACGCCGGCGTACATGAGTCCCGAACAGGCGCGCGGAGACGCCCACCTGACGGCGCAGAGTGACGTTTACGGGTTGGCCACCCTCCTGTTCCAGATGCTGGCAGGTCACCCGCCCTACGATGCGCAGACAGCCATGGGGCTGGCTGTGAAACACATCACCGAGCCGGTGCCCAGCCTGCTGCGAGAGCGCCCCGATCTGCCGCCGGCGCTGGAAGGGATCATACGGCGCGCCATGTCCAAAGACCCGCAACGTCGCTTCCCCTCCGCCGGGGCCATGGCGCGCGCTCTGGACGGCGTGGCGCAGGGCGCCCGAGACGACGCGGCGCGGCACAGCCGCCAGAGCCAGCCCCGTCCGGCGGAGGCGCCGGCACCCGCGCCCGAAATGGAGGCGCGCGACCGCGCAGCACAGTTGCCGCGTTGGGCCTTGGGCCTGGGCGCGTTAGGCGCCGTCCTGTTCCTGGCTGCCTGCGGCGCGCTGCTGCTTTCTCTTCTGCAGCCCGCGACGCGACCGGAACAGGCCACGGCTACCCTGCCCCTGGACGTCCCGCCGCCCGCCGCAGCCGCGGGCGACGACGAGCCGACGCCCACCCCGACCGTCACCGCGGCGCCTTCGCTGCAACCGCTCGCTGAAGCCACGCCGCTACCCCTACCCCTTACGCCGGCGACGATCTCCGCCGAGAACGTCGCCCGCGTAGAGCAGCTTAGCCGGCTGGGGCGCGGCAATATCAACGAGATTCGTCTGAGCCCGGACGGCCGCTACCTGGCGGTCGCCAGCGGCATCGGCGTGTGGATACACGACGCCGAAACCGGCGACGTCCTCGACTTTTTGGACGGACACCGGCGCGCCGTGCGCGCCGTGACCTGGTCCCCAGACGGTCAGCGGCTGGCTTCCGGCGGCGACGACGGCCGGGTGTTGGTGTGGTCAATTGTCCGGCAAGCGGGCCAGAACGACCCACAAGCCACTTTGGAAGGCCACGACGACTGGGTGCGCACCGTGGCCTGGTCCCCCGACGGGCAGCAATTGGCCTCCGGCGGCAACGACGGCGCGGTACGGCTGTGGGACGTGGCGGAAGAAGAAGAAGTGCGCGTCCTGGAGGGGCACGAGCGGGCCGTGCGCAGTGTGGCCTGGTCGGCCGGCGGCGAGTACCTGGCGTCAGGCAGCAATGACGGCGTGATGCGCATCTGGCGCGCCGCCGACGGCGAGGCGCTGCACCGCATGCAGGCGCATCAGGGCATCCTCTTCGAAGTGGCCTGGGCGCCACAGGGAGAGCAACTGGTCTCGGCCGGCGGCGATGGACTGTTACACCTGTGGAACGGCGCCAGCGGCAACGAAGTGCGCACCTTCCAGGGCCATTCAGGGCTGGTTACGGCGCTGGACTGGTCGGCCAACGGCACCAGGCTGGCTTCGGCGGGGGCGGATAGCACCGTGCGTGTCTGGGACGTAGCCGGCGGCAATGAGTTGCGCCGGCTGGAGGGGCATGCAGGGCTGGTAACCGGCGTACAGTGGCCTGGCGATGGGCGCCGCCTTCTCTCCGGCGGCGAGGATGGCGTTATCCGTACCTGGGACGCAGTAGCCGGAGAGCCGCGCGAGGCGTGGCCGTTGCACGTGGCCCCGGTCAACGCCGTGGCCTGGGACGCCGGCGGCGAGCGCCTGGCGCTGGGCGGCACCGACCGCACCGTGCGTATCTGGCGCCTGGACGGCGACCGGGAACCCCAGGCGCTACTGGATCCCACGGCCTGGGTCAGCAGTGTGGCCTGGTCCCCCGACGGGCAGCGCCTGGCTGCCGCAGACTTTAACGGACGCATTTTCCTGTGGGATGACGCGGCGCGCGACGCCGGCCCGCTGGTGCTACGCCACGGCCTGACCATCGTCAACAATCTCGCCTGGTCCCCCGATAGCCGGCGCCTGGCCTCTGTGGGCAACGACGACAGGATGATCATCTGGGACGTAGCAGCCGGCGAGCGCCTGTGGGAGGGCGCGCACGGCGACGACGTGGATACAGTCGCCTGGTCGCCTGACGGACGGTGGCTGGCCTCCGGAGCCGACGATGCGCAGCTTACTATCTGGCCCGCCGGCGGCGACCGTGGCGAAGGCTCTGGGGAGCGAATGATTGAACAGGACGGGCCGGTGCTGGATGTGGCCTGGCAGCCGGGCGGGACGCTTCTGGCTGCGGGCGGCAGCAACGGCGTCATCTCCCTGTGGAACGCGGAGACGGGCCAGCCGGCGGGACAACTGTCCGGACATGACGGCCCCGTGCAGAGCGTCGCCTGGTCGCCCGACGGTCGCTGGTTGGCCTCCGGCGGTTTCGATGGCACCGTGCGCCTGTGGGAACCCGCAGCCGGGCGCGAGGCGCAGCGGCTGAACGGTCACCGTTACGCCGTGTGGGATGTGGCCTGGTCCCCCGACGGCGCTTTACTTCTCTCCGGGAGCGGCGATGGCACGGCGCGTCTCTGGGGGGCCGGCGGAGGATGAAATCCATAATGCAACGAGCGCTGCCGGTGTGCGTGCTGGCGCTTTTGCTCCTGCTCGCCGCCTGCCGGGCAGATCCCTCAAGCCCAACCGGCGCCCCATCGCTTACCCCTGCAGCCATCCCCGCCGGCACCGCCACGCCGGCCCCTATGCCGGATACCCCGGCGCCCCCGACGGTCGGTGCCACGCCACAGGAAGCGGCACCCTCCCTCTCCACGCCCACGTACGATTACGCCGGCCCCTTCGACATGGCCGATGCCCATTGCGGCATGCAACTGCCTGTGCTGGCCTTCGCGCCGCATACCACGCGGGACCCGCTGCCCGTCCCCTCACTGACCGCATTCCCAGAGGAAATTCAACCGGCCCTGGCCCACCTGTTCCAGAATCCAGAGCAGGTAGGATTGGCTGCCTATGAAGTGGGCCGCGAAGCGGAAGGCGTCTACCTCAACGCCGATGTCCCCCTGCCCCTGGCCTCGGTGGTCAAGGTCATCCACCTCGTTGCCTACGCCCAGGCCGTACAGAACGGCGTGCTGGACGAAGCGGCGCCGGTGCCCCTGGAGGAGATGGAACGCTATTACCTGCCCGGCTCCGATCTGGGCGCCCACGCCGACGGGCTCAACACGTTGCGCGAAGAGGAGCGCGTCCTGGAAGAGCCGCCCGCGATCTTGCTACAGGACGTGCCGCGGCTGATGGTTGAGTACAGTTCCAACGCGGCCACCGATTACCTGCACATGCGGTTGGGCCAGGAAGTGATCGAACAGACCGCCGTGGACCTGGGCCTGGCGCAACAAACAGCGCCCTGCCCCTTTCTGGGCCAGTTTCTGCTCATGGGAGGCAACGGGGCTGACGTCTCTCAGGTGGAAACGTTGCTACAGAATCCGGAGGTCTACAGCCGCGACGTCGTGCAACTGACCGAGCGCTTCAGCACCGATCCAGCGTTTCGCGAAGAGAGCCGCATCTGGCGCGACCGCAGCACGCGGCCTTCGCTACGGACCCAGGCGCTTTTCAGCAACCAGCTCAACGGGCGGGGCAGCGCCCGCAGCTACGCGGGCCTCATGGCGCGCATCGCAACCAACGAGCTTGCACCCTGGGAGCAGAATGTGCGCATCCGGCGTTATCTGGAATGGCCCACACACATCCCCGTCAATCAGGAAAAGCTGGCCTGGCTGGGTTACAAAGGTGGCTCGCTACCCGGGGTGCTCACCGTCGTTTACTATGCACAGCCGTGGGACAGGACTCAGCCCGTCGTTGTGGCCCTCTTCTTCCACGATCTACCCCTGGACACCTACCGGCAGTGGCGGCGCTCCCTGCCCCACGACGAATTGGCGCGTTGGCTGCTGCGCGAGCAGGAAGCGATTCCGACCTTACGCGCGCTGCTGGGGCAGGATGGCTGACGGCCCAGCAAAGCTAGGCAAGGGGCCCAGCAAAGCTGGGCAAGGGGCCCAGCAAAGCTAGGCAAGGGGCCCAGCAAA
>JBMCFH010000039.1:0-22129 GCA_048620455.1 Chloroflexota bacterium
GACATTGTTGACGTTAGCCTTATAAGGGGACGCACCCCGTGCCATTATCATCGTGTGATGGGTCAAATACACTAGTCAATTCGTCGCAAACGCGTGTATCGTATCTTATGAAGAAGCCGGTTGGAATGAAACCTTACTTTTGTCCCCCTGGAGTCAGAAATCGTTGAATAAGCTGAGTGATTTCCTGGAAGCACCCATCGAAGAGGTGCGCGCTGTTGCACCCGATACGCTCATACTCGCTGCCGGTGGTACGCGTCGCAGCGCGGCGCTGTCCGGTATCGCACCGGAGAGCAACGACTATGCGCGTTGGTCACGAGAGCGCATGATGCAGTGCTGTCAGCTCCTTTTTGACCACGGCGTCCAGCATATTCTGACCTTTGCCATTGTGGAGAGCCAGATGGCGGAACGAACGGCAGGTTACCGCGAAAAGCTGGAGCAATGGGTTGACTGGGGGCTGGCTGGACCACAGGCGCTGGCCGATTATGAGCGCCTCGGCTGGCGCGTTCGCCTGGTGGGCAGCCAGGAGTTTCCGGCGTTGGGCGACGCCGCAGCACGGCTGGAAGCGTCTACACCGGGCGGCGGAACCCCGGCGATATGGTGGTTTGTGATACCAGATCTGGAGGCGCCGTGGCGTTGGCTGATTGACGCTGCGCGGCGTAGCAACAGCTCATCGCGCAAAGAGGTGGCTACGGCCCTTTACGGTGAGCCGATTCCGCCGGCAACGCTCCTCCTTTCGTTCGGCAAGCCACTGGTTTCGCCAGCATTGCTGCCTCCGTTGTTGTACGGCAAGACACACTGTTACTGGAGCCAACGTCCAAGTTACGAACTGGACCGCCAACAACTGCGGGCCATCCTCTATGACTTCGCCTTTCTGCGTCGCACGTGGCGAGAGGACAAGCGTGGACGCGCGGAAGCTGCGCTGGCTCAGCGTTCCGCGTGGCAGCAGGGGCCGACGATTGGACTGGGCAGGCGACTGGGGCCCTTCTGGTATCCAGTCCTGGATCAGCTTCCAGGAGACGAGGAGTAACCCCCCTCAGGCGCGATTTGGCCGCTATGCTACGGGGCTCCACCCCTTCTTGGGCCTGGGTATGTTACCTTTTTCCTAACTATAAGGGGTGATATCCAACGGCCCATTCACAGGATAGAATAGTAGATGTGTTAAACTAGAATCAAGTCCGTTTCATCAGGTGCTATCAGCTTTATCTTTGCTGGCTGAGTGAGTTATCGGCCAGAGGACAAACGCCGGTAGCGCCTGAGCGACCTCAGTGCTCTGCGCGAGGGAACAACATGCTAACACTGTTCAGAAGAATTTTGGCGACGCCTGAGTCGGTCTATCCACGGGAGGACGATGCCAGCGCGGCGCAGCTGCTAAACGCAACCCTGTTGGTGATCGCCGTGATCGCGCCCGTGGTGACGGTCACCCTCTCTCTGTTCCAGGGTACCGGTCTGCTCAGCATTTCCTCAGGCATTGGCCTGTTCGTGGGGCTGGCCATGATTGTGCTGCGGGCCTTCCTGATGCGGGGTCATCTGATTACCGTTAGCTGGTTGACCTCGATTATTTTGCTGGCGACGATCACAGGGGCGCTGTTCCTTTTCAACGGTGTGCGTGACAGCAACGCGGTGGCCCTCATCGTCGTTATCGTCGTAGCCAGCCTTCTGCTCCGTGATAGGCGCTCGATTGTACTGATCACACTTGGGTCCGTTGTCGGTCTGATTGTCGTCTACGCCGGGGAGCTTGCGGGCCTGGTGACGTACGAGCCGCGCCCTCTGGATCCCACGTATGCGATGACATACGTGATTGCCTTCGTCCTCGTGGGCCTCCTCCTGGATATCGCCATCAATAACCTGAACCAGGCGCTGGCGCGCGCCCGAGCCAGCGAGAGAGATCTCGCGAGCGCCAACCAGGAGTTGGCATCATTGAATCAGGAATTGGAAGCGCGTGTGGCGGCCCGTACCCGGGCGCTGGAATTGACCGCGGAGGTCAGCCGCCGTCTCTCGACGATTCTTGATCAAGAAGAACTGGTTCACACCGTCGTCGAACAGTTGCAGGAGGCGTTTGATTACTATCACGTTCATATTTACGTGCTGGATGAAGACGGAACCCAACTGCGCTTGGTCGGTGGAACCGGACAGGCGGGACGTCGCATGCTAGAGCGGGGCCACACGATTCCCGTCGGTAAGGGGTTGGTGGGCCGCGCGGCCGAGACGGCCGTTCCCATCGTCGTGCCGGACGTCAGCCGCGAACCAGGCTGGCTGCCCAATGAACTGCTGCCAGAGACACGTTCTGAGATCGCCGTGCCCATTAGCCGGCGCGGGCAGGTTCTCGGCGTTCTGGATGTGCAGGATAATGAGGTCGGCGGCCTGACGCCTGAAAACGCCGAGCTTCTACAAAGCATCAGCAACCAGGTGGCGGTGGCCCTGCAGAACGCGCGCCTCTTTGCCGAGGCTGAGCGTCGAGCGCAACGGGAAGCTCTGCTTGGCGAAATTGCTCAGCAGATCCAGAGCACCACCGATGTAGATAGCGCCCTGCAGGTAGCTGTACGCGAACTTGGCCGCGCCCTGGATAGGAAACAGACGGCTGTACGCCTGATGATGCCCCTGGCTGAGGCCGGCGACAGTGGAAACGGCGACAGCAGTGCGACGCAATGACGTTGTCGGCCTACAGAGATGGAATGTTGTTAAGAAGACGAGACAGTGGGACGGAGGACGTCCGTGAGTGAACAAAAGAATAAGCAACGAGTGTGGCGTCCTGGTTCCACCCTGCGTGGACGCCTGATACTTAACACGGGAATCATCGCCTTCCTGTTGGCCGTTGCATTGGGGTTGGTGGCGCTTCAAATTGGGCGTCTGATTGAGGCGGTCAACAGTTATCAGGAAACTCGCAGCTATCTCGACGCGGCTACTACCGTGCGCCACCAGAGCACGGAGTTGTACGCCAGCGTTTCGCAAAACCTGCTTGAGCGAGACCCGCAACAGTTCGCGGATGATATTGCGAGAGAGCTCTATGATCTTACGGAGAGCCAACGCCATTTGCGGGAAATCATTACCGACTCCGACGATCCTGAGCTTCAGACGCGGCTTGAGGCGGTCGACGAAAACGTCACGAACGTCATCAACATTGCCACAACAATGGGGCGGCAGGCAGAGGCAGAACAGTGGGAGACTGTTGAGGTTCGTGCGGCGCTGCTAAATCGTGATCAGGGACTGGTGAACGATTCGGTCAACATTCTTGTTTTCGCCATTCGGCAGGCGGAATCCGCGGCCTTTGAGCAGGTGACGGAGGTGCAGCAGACCATCCTCCTTTACGCGACCGTTGTCATTCCTATTGCCGTCGTTTTTGCTGCCCTTTTGTTCACGCGCCTGGTAGGTTCGATCAACCGGCCCATTCAGCAGTTGACGCGAGGGGCGTCTCGACTTGCCGGCGGTGACATGCAAGCTCGCGTGCACGTAGAGGGAGAGGACGAGCTAGGACAACTGGCCCAGGCCTTTAACAATATGGCCGATGAGCTGCGCGGCTACTACCAGGAGCTGGAGGAGCGCGTGGCCGAACGTACGCGCGCTTTGCACACCAGCCTTGATGTCAGTCGCCGCTTATCAACTATTTTGAATCGCACAGAGCTGACTCACGCGGTCGTCGAGCAGATTCGAGAAGCGTTCGACTATTACCACGTTCACATCTACCTGTTGGACGATAATCGCCAGCATCTCCTGATGGTCGGTGGTACAGGAGAGGCGGGCCAGGTTATGCTGGCGCGCGGGCACCGGCTCGAGGTCGGGCAGGGCCTGGTTGGGGGCGCTGCGCAGCACAATGAGGTGCGCCTGGTGCCAGACGTGTCTCAAGATCCAAACTGGTTGCCAAACCCCTTGTTGCCCCATACCAAGGCCGAGATTGCCGTACCCATTGCCTTTGGCAGGGAGGTACAGGGCGTTCTGGACGTTCAGCACGATGAGGTAGACGGATTGGACGACAATGATGCCAACCTGTTGCAGGTAATCGCGGCCCAGGTAGCGGTTGCTCTGCAAAATGCGCGGCTGCTGGAGGAGGCAGAAGCGCGCGCGGAACGCGCGGCGCAGGTCAATGCCATCAACCAGCGCATTCAGAACGCAACCAGTGTGGAGTCTGTTTTGCAGATCGCGGCCCAGGAACTGGGTCGTGCACTGGGCGTTCCACGGGCCCACGTCGAGCTGCGGGCGCCAGGATCAGAACGTTCGCAGCGAGACTCGGCGCCCGGCGGACCACCCGCAACGACTGGCAACGGCACGAACGGATCCCCTGATCGAACATAGTAACTTTGAAGCGGATGGCGGCAATGACCCTCACAAAGCAAACACGCGCGATTTTGATTCGCTTACTCGTACTCCTGGCAATGACTCTGGCCGTGGCCTGTAGCCCGGCCAGTGCAGAGCCTGCCGCCACAGTTCCCGCGCAGCCTGCGACCACGGGAACCGTCGGCCTCTTACTCTCATCTCTGTACAACCCGCTGTATGTGTCGGTGCAGAACGGCGCTATCGAAACGGCCAGCCGCCTCGACGTGGAACTACTCGTGCGCGAAGCGAGCAATGATAGCGATAGACAGGTGGAACAGATTCAGGAGTTGGTCGAGCTGGGCGCAGACGCCCTGATCATCAACCCGGTCGATACCGTTGCCGTCATCCCCGCGCTAGAGAGAGCCAGCCTGCGCGGGGTGGCGATCATTACCCTGGAGCGGCGCGTGAACAGCGATGTCGTCCTCTCCCACGTGGCCCCCGACAACATAACGGGGGGCGAAATGGCCGCCAATTTTCTCGCAGAGCGCCTGCGGCAGGAGGGTCAGGTAGCCGAACTGATGGGTACGCCCCAAACGTCGGCGGCGCAGGACAGAGGATCGGGCTTTGGTAGAGTGATCTCTGGTTATCCTGAGATCAATATTGTGGCGCGTGAGCCTGCCCATTTCGAGCGGCGACAGGCGCAGCGCTTGTTCGCCGAGATGCTTGAAGAGCACCCGCAAATAGATGCCGTTTTTGCCCACAGCGACGAGATGGTCCTGGGCGCTATTGAAGCCGCAGAGAGCGCCGGACGCGCCGATCAGATACTGTTCGTGGGTTTTGACGCGATCGGCGACGCCGTTGCAGCTATCGACGAAGGGCGATTGGAGGCGACGATTGCCCAGCAGCCAGAAGAGATGGGCCGTCTGGCGATGGAGGCGGCTGTGAATCACCTGAACAATGAACCTATTCCAGAGTCCATCCTGGTGGACCTGGCGTTGATCGCCCGCTGACGGGTCCAGCGCCGATAAGAATCGTCAACCTCACCGGAGGCCCTGATGAAGTACAGCTTTTCGCTGGGGCAACGCATAGCCCTTAGCCTATCAATCTTAGTGCTGCTGGTGCTCTTCGCCAGCGGGCTCGGCCTGTGGTATGCACGCACATCTGCATTTAGCGTAGATCTGACGCAGGAGAGCGTGGAGCAGGTCAATCGCCTGGCGACCATGGAGGGAACGTGGAAGGATATCACCTCCACCCTCGATCGCATGCTGCTGACGCGACAAATTGGTCTCACGGGAGAGCAATTGCGATCGCAAATGCAGACCTTCAACGAGCAGCTAGACAATTTGCAGGCGGAACCCATGGGCGTGGGCGCGGGCGCCATCAGCCAGAATGAAGCCATAATCGCCGACCTGCAATTCTACCGCGAGGATCTAAATGAAATTGTCGACGACCTGATGCTGGCGGCACAGCAGGGCCGCTGGGCCGAAGCCCAGGTGCTGCGGCATACAGAGTTGGCTGCCACGCAGCGTCGCTTTAGCGAAAGACTAGATGATCTGAGGCAGAATACGCAGAGTGAGGCGCAGCGACTGGTGGCGGAGGCGCAGGCACAGCGTCAGACGATCGCTGTCTATCTGATCGCGGGAACGGCGCTGGCTATCCTCATCGGCATTTCCAGCACGGTGTTAAGCGTCCGCACCATTTCGCGGCCGATTTATGAGCTGACGCAGAGTGTGCAGGAGGTGACCGAGGGTAATTTCGCTTTCCACGCGCCCATCGAGCGCAAGGACGAAATTGGCGATCTGTCGCGCTCCTTCAGCATGATGACCGAGTGGTTACAGGAATCCTATCAGGTGTTGGAGGAGCGTGTGGCCGAGCGCACCGAAGATCTGGCGCTGGCGGCGCAGGTGGGGCAAACGCTGGCTCGTGTGCGGGACCTGGATGCGCTGTTGCAGGAAGCGGTGGATTCGATACGCGACCGTTTCGACCTGTACTATACGCAGGTGTACCTGATGAGCGACGATGGGCGCTCCCTCCTGTTGCGAGCGGGCACCGGCGACGTGGGGCGCCAGCTTCGGCAGCGCGGGTTCCGTTTGCCTGTGGACCGGCGCTCGATCAACGGCACCGCCGCGCTTGACCAGCGCCCGATCATTATTCCCGACACGAGTCAGAGTGGTATTTTCCGCCCCAATCCACTTCTGCCTGACACTCAGTCGGAAATCGCCGTGCCGCTGCTGGCGGGCGACCGCGTGGTAGGCGTGTTAGATCTACAGAGCGCTCGCCGCTATGGGCTGAGCGAGGAGAATCTGGATGCGTTCGAAGTGCTGGCGGGCCAGCTGGCCATCGCCATCGAGAACGCGCTTCTCTTTGCCGACGTCCGCGCTGCCCGCAGCGAGATGGAAGCTCAGGTGAAGCGCGGCGTGAGTGAACATTGGCAGGCGTTTCTGGATGCCATCCGGCGCCAGGAGCGAATCGCTTTTGCCTACGAGCAGGGAAGCGTTGTTGCTGCTGAGAAACCGTTGCCGTCGCAGGGCGACGACGCAGTGCTCACAAAAGAGATTGCGCTCAACAATGCGCGCATCGGCGCGATTCACGTGCAGGGAGCGGATGCAACATGGAGTAAGGATCAGCTTGAGCTGGTCGATGTTGTGGCTCGACAGGTGGCTCAGCAGGTCGAGAACTTGCGCCTGCTGGCTGAGGCGGAACGCTACCGCCAGGAAGCGGAGCTTGCCGTGCAGCGCCTGACGCGCGAAGGGTGGCGTGACTTTTTCACCGGCGAGGCTGCCGGGCCGGCTACCTACGTTTACGACGGGCAGCAGGTGGCCAAAGCGCCCGAGCCAAATGGTGAGCCGGCTCTAAAGCGCCCGCTGCAGGTGCGTGGAGAAGCGGTTGGCGAACTGTTGATTGACGAGAACGGTGCGGCGCTGGACGACGAGGCATCATCGCTGGTTGCCGAGGTAGCCGAACGCCTTAGCGCCCACCTCGAGAATTTGCGTCTGACGCATCAGACGGAATCTGCGCTGGCTAATGCCGAACGTCGCAGCGCCGAGCTGGGCCTGTTGAACCGGGTGGTGACCGAGATTGCCGGCACGCTGGATCTGCGCCGGAGTCTGCAGATCGTTGTCGAGGAGCTGGTTGGCGCGACGGCTGCCGACCAGGCGCGCATCGCTCTGCTCAACGAGGAACGCACGGCCCTGACGGTGATGGCAGAAGAGTACGATGAGACTCGTGCTCCCTCCGCGCTGGGTGTGGTTATTCCCGTGGAAGGGAATGCCCTGACGCAGGAAGTGATTGACACCAGGGAGCCCGTAATCGTCGACAACGCCCTGACCAGCCCACGCACGCGGCCGATTCATGACATGTTACGCGAGCAGGGCATCCAATCGATGGTGATTATGCCGATTTTGGCCGGCGAGGAAGTGATCGGCACGGTGGGCCTTGACATTCTGGAGCAAGGCCGCGCCTTCAGCGCTGAGGAGCTGCGGCTGGCGCAGACAGTCATCTTCCAGGCGGCGACGTCGATTCAAAACGCACACCTGTTTGAGCAGGTGCAGACGGCGCTGGCCGAAACACGCGTCTTATACCAGGCCGGTGCAGAGTTGAACCGCGCCCGGTCTTATGACGACGTGTTAGAGGTCGTACGACGCCACACGGTGCTCGGGGAACAGACGAGTTCGGTCTCCCTGGTCATGTTCGACACACCCTGGACGGATGCCGGCCCGCCGCAGTGGATGGACGTGCTGGCGTTCCACAACCCAGGCGATATAGATGACGAAGTCTCGAAGCGTCGCTTCCGGCTGGACGAGTTCCCGGCGGTGGAGCGCCTGATGCATCGCGACCGTTACGGGTTGATCCGTGACGTGAAAACCGATCCACGCCTCGATAATCGCTCTCGCCAGGTACTCCTGCAACGTTTCAAAGCGCGCACGATTCTGGCTATGCCTCTTGTGGTGGGCGGTCAGTGGATCGGGCACATCAGCGCCCGGTATCCGGAGCTGACCGACTTTAAAGAATCAGACCTGCAACGGTTGCGCAACCTGGTGGGTCAGGCGGCGGTCGCCGTGCAGAGCATCAACTTGCTGGAGGAGACCAGCCGCCTGCTGGAAGGCGAGCAGCGCCAACGCCGCATTTCGGATACGCTGGTGCGCGCGACGGTGCGCATGATGGACGTTACGGATGAGCACCAGATCCGCGAGGTCGTCGTGGATGAGATCGAGAGTCTGGTGCATCCGGATCAGATTTCACTGTACGAGTGGGACCGGCAGCGCGATCTGTTGCGCGTTGATATTCGCAAAGTGGACGGCCGCGCCCAGGAGGTTGATGACTTCAGCGCCGGCGATCTCGTGCAGCGCAACCAACGTCCCGACCTCTGGCGCGCCGTGGAAGAGCGCGAGCCGATTCAGGAACCGATTACGCTTCCCGGCGGCATCAACCGGGAGCACTATTCGGTCCCCTGGTACGTGGGTAGCGAGGTCGGCGGCGTCATTGAGCTGTATCACTCACCGCGAAGCGGCGAGGTGCGCCTGGAAGATCGAGGCTCGATTGAAGGTATCATCCAACAGGCTGCCGTTCGCCTACAAAATGCCCGTCTCTACGAAGAAGCTGAACTGCGGGCCGAGGAGTTGGCCATTCTCAACGAGATGGCGCAGGCTCTGACGGCGTTGTCAGATGTGCCATCGGTCCTTGACACGGTGCACCGCTACAGCTCGCGCCTGCTGGACACCACGAATTTCTACATCGCCCTGTATGATTCACATGAGAATCAGATTTCGTTCCCCATCTTTGTGGAGGAGGGCGAGGCTGTCGATTGGCCCGCGCGGGAGCCGGCTAACGGCCTGACTGAATATGTGATGCGCGAGGGCGAGCCGCTCTTAATCGCGGGAGACGCACGAGAGCGCACGAAAGAAATGGGTCTGGACGCTGTGGGCACCACGGCGAAATCATGGTTGGGAGCGCCCATGCTGTTTGGCGAGGAGGTCAGCGGCGTGATTGCGGTGCAAAGTAATACGACCACCGGGCTCTTTGACGAGCACGATCGGGGATTGCTGAGCGCTGTGGCTAACGCCGCGGCGATCGCCCTGCAGAACGCCCGGCTGTTCGAAGAGGCGCAGGCACGGGCGCGGCGCGAGAGAGTCCTGCGTGAAATCACCACCCGCGTGCGCAGCGCAACGGATGTAGACGTGATTATGAAGACGGCAGTACGCGAGGTAAGTCGCGCGCTGGGGCGCGATGCTTTCGTCTATCTGGGCGGCGATGGACGGCGACCTAACGGAGATGGCGAGACATCGAGTGACTCAACGACCGTTAAGGAGACTCGCTGATATGCGGTCTGAACAGAAGCTTTTCCTGGCCTGGCGCGAACACCGGCTGATCAATCTCATTGATCCGGTCATATTCGAAATGGATCGCGAAGGCCACTGGGTTTTTCTCAGTCCGGCCTGGGAGGCTGCTACCGGTTATCCCGTGCACGCCACATTGGGCGACAGCTTTCTGGACTACGTGCACCCCGAGGATCGCAAGAAGGGATTACTACTGTTTCAACAACTGTTGGAACGGGGGGAGGAGGTGGTTCAGGATGAGCTACGCTTTTGTCATGCGAATGGCGAGGCCCGTTGGCTGGAGCTTTCTGCGCGCCTGAGCGGTTCGCAGAACGGGCGTGCGCTAAGCATTGCCGGTTCTCTGCTGGACATCACGGGGCGCAAAGAGGCCGGGGAACGGCCCGCGCCGCAGGCCGAAGCGGGCCAGTCGCCGACCGGCGTTGATTACAACAGCCTGGCGACGCGTCTGGCGCAGCGCATTGCTGCTGGAACGCCTTTGCACGAGTTGTACGAGTGGTTGGCGCAGGCGATGATTGCGACTTGTGGTTACTATCAGGCTTATATCATGCGCTATGAACCACATGAGGAGGCATTGGTTACGCTTGCTGCTGCCGCTGCTGATGGCGCCGAACCGTCGCCGGAGCGGTATCGAACGCCGTTGGGAGCCGGCCTGGCGGGCCGCGCCGCGGCGTCCGGACAGGCGTTATTACAGGTCGATCTGGCTGCAGGGGAGGAGTCGTCGGGAAGTGCGCCGAATGGGGACGCCCGGGCGAAGGCCGGTTCTGCAACCAAAAGCGGCGTACCCGAGGGCGCCGTGGAAGCCGTGGCGGCTCCCGTGGCCCGCGGCGACACGCTTCTGGGCGCGCTCGTGGTCTTTAGCGACGAGCCGGGCCGCCTTGGCGATACGGATGTGACGGCCCTGGAAGGAATTGTCAGCCAGCTGGCGACGGCGATGGATAACGCGCGGCTGAGAGAGCAATTGAAAGAGCGCGCGGCTGAGCTCAACAATCTGCAGCGGCTGATCAGTCGTGAGGGCTGGTTGCGGGCGCGACCCGAGCAAGAGGAAGGCGTGCTTGGTTATCGCTTCGATCCACGCACGATGCAACTGGTTGAAGCAAAGGATGGTTTCTCCGTCGCGCGCGAGGTAAACGGAGAGGGCAATGGTGGCTCGCAGCCACAGGCGCCGCCGGCGCTGACAGCGCCTCTGCAAGTGCGCGGCGAGACCTTTGGCGTGCTGGGGGTAGAAGCGGGCGATGATCAACCGTTGACCGATTCGGAGCGTAACCTGCTGCAGGCTGTGTCAGAACAGGTGGCGGAGGCGCTGGAATACGCGCGCCTACTGGAACAGACGCAGAAGCGCGCCGTGGAGTTGGAAACGGTTTCGCGGGTGAGCGCGGCGACGGCTACCATTCTGGAACGAGAGAAGCTGCTGGGCGCGGTCGTCGAACTGACCCGACGCAGCTTTGATCTGTACCACGCTCACATTTATCTGGTGGATGAGGGCAAGGAGAACCTGGTGCTTGCCGCCGGCTCGGGAGACGCCGGCGAGCAGATGGTGCAGCGCGGCTGGCAGATTGCACTGGATCATCCACGTTCGGTGGTCGCACGGGCTGCCCGCGAGAAGGAAGGCATCATCGTCAACGACGTGCGCTCTGAGCAGGGCTTTTTGGCCAACCCGCTCTTGCCCGACACACGCTCTGAGCTCGCCGTGCCCATGATTTCCGGTAACCGCCTCCTGGGAGTATTGGACGTGCAGTCGAGCACGCCAAACAACTTTACACAGGATGACGTGCGTATCCAATCGGCGCTGGCTAACCAGGTAGCAACGGCGTTGCAGAACGCCACGCTCTATCAGGAGCAGCTGGAAACGGCGGAGAAGTTGCGCGAGTTCGACCGTCTGAAATCGGAGTTCCTGGCCAGTATGAGTCACGAGTTGCGTACCCCGCTGAATTCGATCATCGGTTTTGCCGACGTCTTGCTAGAAGGGATCGACGGCGATCTCAATCCGCGCATGGAGGAGGATGTCGTCCTCATTCGCAACAGCGGACAGCACCTACGCGAGCTGATCGGTGACATTCTGGACATGTCCAAGATCGAGGCCGGCATGATGGATCTGCGCTACGAGGAGATCGACGTGTCCGAGCTGGGCCACGAGATCGAAGCGTTTGCGCGCACGCAATTGAGGACATATGAGAAGGATTTGGAGTTCGAGGTACACATCGGTCCGGAAGTGGGCACGGTGCGCGCCGACCGCACCCGTTTCAAGCAGGTTCTCTACAATCTGATCAGCAACGCGATCAAGTTCACGACCGAAGGGAACGTTATCCTCTCGCTACGTCTGAAAGATGACGAGCTGCTGGTGCAAGTTTCGGACACAGGGATCGGAATCAAGGAAGAGAACATTCCTATCGTCTTCGAGCAGTTCCGCCAGGTCGATGGCAGCCTGACGCGTAAGGCCGGCGGTACCGGCCTGGGCCTGCCGATCAGCAAGAGCCTGGTAGAATTGCACGGCGGCGAAATCTGGGTGCAGAGTGAGGAGGGTGAGGGCACGACCTTTGCTTTCACCATTCCCGCCGAGAGCGCCGCCGTCGACGATGAGACGGATGCTGAGAAAGAGGGTGAGGGAGAGGAAGGCGATGAGACGTGATGCAGCCGCGCTTCTCAGCCAACCCTCCTATACACAGATCGGCGGCAAGCGGGTAAAATAATCAGAGGTTGACCTTTTTCTGTTACAGGTAAATTCATTATGGCCAAGACCGTACTTTGCATCGAAGATAATAAGACGAACATGCTTCTCGTTTCGCGCATTGTGGAAGCGGAAGGCTACGAGTTGTTGCGAGCTGAAGATGGGCCGGCGGCGCTGGCGTTGTTGAAGGGTGAGAAACCGGACATTATCTTGCTCGACGTCAACATTCCCGGTATTCACGGATTGGATCTGGCGCGTATGATTAAAGAGGATGACCGGCTGGCAGAGATTCCCCTGATTGCGACGACGGCAAACGTGCTCGTCGGCGACAAGGAGCGCTGCCTGGAAGCGGGCTGTGACGAGTATCTGCCCAAGCCATTGGACATCCGCCGTTTGCGCCAGGTGATGCGCGAGCACCTGGAACCCGAGGAAGTGGCCTGAGACTTACGGCTTAGCGATCGTGACTCTGGCTTAAATTGTCCGGAGCGAGCCACTGCGGCTCGCTCTTTTTTTATGGGAAAGTCACTTCCTGGCCGATGAGTGCATATGGTTCGCTCCGTACCCTGGTCAGAAAGACAATGGCTTCTCCGTTCCCCTTCAGCCCCAACTGGCGCTGTAACTCCTCCGGGGCGATGGGCGAGCCCCGTTTCTTGACGGTCACGCGGCCGATGCCCCGCTCCCGCAAGCGGTGGCGCAGTTGCTTCAGCTGAAAGGGCATAGCCTCCTCGATGGCGAAGCAGCGCGCAAAGGGTGTATCCACGGCCCGATCGGCTGTCAGGTAGGCGATCGTTTCGTCGATTAACGTTGCCTTTAGCTGCTGCGCCAGCGTTTGCACCAGGTGAGCGCGAATGACTGCGCCGTCCGGTTCATATAGATAGACCTGCGGCTCCGTAACGGGAATCACCAGCGCGCTTTCCATCGCGGTATCACTGATCGTAACTCCCTGGGGCAGAAGAGTGGCTCGGCGCCGGGCGTCAGTGCGTAGTTCTCCGAACCAGAACACACCCTCTTTTACCTCTCCCTGCAGCGAGACAAACTCCACTTCGCACTCGTCGGGGATCTCAGTATAGTCTACCCCTGGGCTGACTTTGACGGCGGCATGGGGCACTTTGGGCAGCCAGCGTTCCAGGAGCGGCAGCAGGGGCGGAGTGGATTGCCGCAGGGAGCTGTAACGGCGTCCCTGTTCGTCGCGCCGGCCGGGGTCACAGAAGAAGGCGTCGACGGGCAAGGGGGGCAGCTCGCGCAAGTCGGCCTGCAGTGGCTGAAACTGCCGTCCATGACCGTAGGCTGCGACGTTGTAGCGAGCCATGCTCAATCGCAGCCGATCGCGGTCGACGCCAATGACCGCTGCGCCGGCCGCAAGGGATAGAGCGTCGCCGCCGATACCGCAACCAAGGTCGGCCACGTGCTGGGCGCCCAGAGCGGCAAAGCGGCGGGCGCGGTGGCGGCTGACAGCCTCTGGCGAAGCTTGTTCCAGGGCAGAGCGGGTGAAGAACATTTCCGCCGCGCGACTGAATTTGACCGTCGCACCCTGACGCAGTAGCGTGGTTTCCAGCAGGGCGTGGGCCTGTTCCGCACTGACTTCCTGGCGCAGGCGACTGGCGAGCCGAAGGTGTGTCTGGGGCGTGATTGGCGTCTGCGCCAGCTCGCCCAACAGCTCCTGTCCACGCGGCGACAGAAGAAAAGAGAAGGCTTCGAGATTCATGTTCAGGTGGCTCGAGGTTGCGCCTGATCCTCACCGCCACCGGCAAACTTTAGCCCAGGCGCAACAGGGGCCGGCCTTCCCAGGGGATGCCGACGAGGATGGCCACGAGCGCCAACGCGAAAAAGATGGCGGCACGCATATGTTTGGCGTTGGCCGGCTCAACCCGCTTAGACATGGCGCGCCCAACGTGGGCCAGGGCGAGGGCTACGATCATGATCGCCAGATGTTCTACGAGATAGAAGCGCACGTCTGCGTTGCCCATGGCCTCGCCGAAATTAGAGAAATTCTCGGTGGTGATGGGACTCAACACCACGTAGAGGAGCAGGCCCAACAGTACCTGCAGATCGAGGCTGATAGTAAACAAAAGGCCCAGTTGTTTGTCCAGCGGCGCCCAGTCACGATTGCCCAGCCAGCCGGCAAGAGCGCGGATCACGGCTGCCGCGCCGGCCAACAGCACAACCCAGCGCAACACATTATGCAGTATGAGGATGATGTCATAAGCGGTCATTGATGCAAACTCCTTGCAGGAAGTCGAAAGGTCTCTATGCGCCTGATGCACGTAACTGCGTCACGCGCTCGCTTTGTTATCTCGGACGATTTGATTGAGCCAGACGCCGACAGGAATCAGGAGTGGTCTTTGCGGCGGCCCAGGAGCCAGAGCACGAATAAACCGGCGGCAGCGAGCAAGGCAAGGCCGGCGATTTTGCGCTCGCGATCCCCTGCTGCGCCGCCCGCCTGGCTTTCGGCGATCCACTCGAATGTTTCCAGCATGCCTGCCTGCAGAGGGCGCGGCTGCCAGCCCAGTTCGGTGCGGGCCCGGTCGGCGCGCGCCGTGTAAGTGGCGCCCGTGATTTCAATGGCCTCGCGGCTCATCCAATCAGGTATGGGTACGAAGTTTTCGATGACGCCTACCACCGGCGCAAGCGGTTTTAGGAAGCGCGAAGGGATGCGGATGGGAGGCGCCGGTTTGCCCGTCAGGTAGGACCAGAAATCAAACATCTCGCCGAGGGGTACTGCGGGACCGGCAATCACGTAACTCTCGCCAATCTCGCCTTTCTCTGCGGCGAGGATGATGCCTTCGGCGATGTCTTCTACGTGAGCGAAGGTCAGCGTCGTTTCCGGACCGGGCAGGAAGGGAAGGCCCCGGTAGAAAAGCTCCATCATCGTCCCGATCAGGCTGTGATCCCCAGGACCGTACACGCCCCCAGGCATGGCAATGATGATCGGGGCGCCCTGTTCGATCAACGGTTCGGCTACCTTGTAATGGGCCAGCCACTTGGTGCGATCATACTCGGAGAGAAATGGGCCGTCGCTGCGGTAACCTTCATCCACGAGGCGCCCGCCGGTGTCGCCGAAGACGGCTAGCGTGCTGGCGTAAACAATCTTGGGGATGTCTAGCTCGTGCGCCAGACGCAGCACCTTACGCGTGCCGCCCACATTGATTGCTTCTGCCTGTAACCAGTCATCTGCGCCGACTTTGTACCAGCCGGCTAGATGGAAAACGACATCAGCGCCGCCCATGGGCTCGCGCATGGAATCTACATCCAGAATGTCGCCACGGGCCACGGTAGCGCCTATGGCGCGCAGATCGGCTGTACTTTGCTCTGAACGGGCCAGGGCCACGACCTCATATCCGCGCTGTAGCAGCTTGCGCACGACGTGCTGGCCGATGAACCCCGAACCCCCGGTGACAAATGCTTTCATCCTTTTTCCTTTGCTTTTTCCTGTGTGCCAGGAATGGCGCCCTCACTCTGTCTTCGTTACGCAGCGCATTATACATGACACGACGCAGACGATCATCTGCTTTGACAACTTACCGGCCAAACGTATAATGAATTAGCTCCAAATTGCAGTACGCATTCTCGAAGATCATCGGTTCCCAGACCGCAGTTACCCTAATTGTAAGCTCTGTGCGTGGGCCAGAATTCACGCCATACTCAGAGGAGCAGCATTGAAGAATGCGCGGCGGCGGTGATATCCGGCACGCGAGTTGACACCATGTGGTAGAGTCAGAGACCGTTGGAGGAGAAAATGAGACGTAAGATGCAATCGTTGTTTAGAGTCATTCTGCTGTTCATGTTTGCCACCCTTATGGTGGCCTGCGGCGGGCAGGAAACCGAAGCGCCGGTAGAAGAGCCCCCTGCAGAAGAAGCACCGGAAGAAGCTCCCTCTGAGGATACGGCGACCGATGATGAGGCGCAGGACGGCGACGCGGCAGGCCGCCTGGTGATGCTGGACTGGGCCGGCTATGAGATCCCCGAATTCTGGGGCGATTTCGCCGAGGAGTATCCCAACGTCGAGGTCGATTACAGCTTCCTGACTGAAAGCGCCGAAGTCTACTCCCAACTGCAAACCGGCTTTGAGGCCGACCTCGTGCACCCCTGCTCCAACCTGTGGGGCCTGCTGGTGGACGAAGGGCTGATGCAGCCCATCGACACTTCGCGCCTGAGCAACTGGGACGGCGTCTACGACTCGTTGGCCGCGGAAGGGCAGTTCAACGGCGAGCAATATTTCGTGCCCTGGGACTGGGGTTTTGAGTCGGTGCTGGTGCGCACCGATCTCGTAGACGAAGTGCCGCAATCGTGGGCCGACGTCTGGGACGAGCGGTACGCGGGCCACATCGCCTTCGTGGATTCCGGCGAGGCCGCGCACGTCATCGCCGCGCTCTCTCTGGGCATGGATCCCTGGGAGACGACGCCGGAACAGGAAGAGGAAATCCGCCAGCACCTCCTCGATCTGGCGCCCAACATCCTGGCCTATTGGGCCGGGCAGAGCGAGCTGGATCAGTTGCTGGCCTCCGGCGACGCCTGGCTGGGCGTAGGCGCCTGGAACGCGTCTTACGTCAGCCTGCTGGACGAAGGCTACGAGGTCGAGTACATCACACCTGAAGAAGGGCGCACGGGCTTCCTCTGCGGCTTTGGCATCCCGGCCACCTCGGACAACGTGGATCTGGCGCACGAGATGATCGACGCCTACCTGGCTACGGACTCCATGGCCTACCTGGCCAACGAGTACGGTTACGGCGTGGCCAACCAGAACGCCGTGTCCGAGATTGACCCTGACATGGCCGAACTGTTGGGCCTGGAGGATATCAGCACCCTGGACGAGACCGTCTTTTACGAGTACCTGACGGAGGAACAACGGCAACGTTGGACCGATACCTGGTCTGAAGTAAAGACCTCTCAGTAAGGAACAATCGGCGCGCGCCGGCGGTTGCTGACGCGGCTGCCGGCGCCACGCCCTGAAGACGATGCACGCTCGACGTCGCCTGGCCATCCTCGCCGGAGCGCCCACGGTTTATCTGCTACTGTTCTTTCTGCTGCCGCTGGCCATTATGGCCGTCTTCAGCTTTCGCGGGGGCATCTCGGGCGACGCCTATCACACCTTCACGCTGGAAAATTACCGCCGGTTCCTGGATAGCGCCGGCTTCCTGCGCCTGCTACGAACGTCGGCGCTGATGTCCCTGGCCGTTTCCGCCGTGTCCGTGGTCCTGGCCTATCCCCTGGCCTATTACCTGGTCTTCCGCGCCGGCCAACGACGTGTATTGCTGCTCACCCTGCTGGTCATTCCCACCTGGACCAGCTATCTGTTGCGCGTCTTTGCCTGGCGTCTGATTCTGGGCAGCAACGGCCTGCTCAACTCCTTTTTGTTGTGGACCGGCCTCATCCAGGAGGGATCGCCCATTCTGCTCTACAGCCGCAGCGCCGTGGTCATCACCCTGATTTACGTCTGGGTGCCCTTCGTGGCCCTGCCCATCTTCGCCGCCCTGGAGCGCATCGACCCCGGGCTGCTGGAAGCGTCCTCTGATCTGGGCTCGCCACCCTGGGAGACGTTCCTGCGCGTCACGCTGCCGCTGAGCCTGCCCGGCGTCATCGCCGGCTTCTTTTTCGCCCTCATTCCCACGCTGGGCGAGTACGTGACGCCGCTGCTGGTGGGCGGCGGGCAGGGGGCCATGTACGGCAATCTGATCCAGGATCAATTCTTGCGCGCCCTCAACTGGCCCATGGGCTCCGTGCTCAGCCTGGCCATGCTGGTCGCCGTCATTCCCCTGATCGTCATCTTCGCCCGTTACGGCATGCGCTCCAACGTGCTGGAGCTGTGATGATGCGACGCGCCGACTGGCTCACTCCCGGCTTTCTCTACTTCGTGGCCGTCCTGGCCCTCCTCTTCCTGCCCATCCTGCTGCTGATCATTTTCTCCTTCAACGACGCCACTAACCTGGCCTTTCCCCTGCGCGGCTTCACCCTGCGCCACTACGCCGGCCTGCTGGACAACCGCGAGATGCTGCGCGCGTTGCACACCAGCATCCTGTTGGGCCTGGGCTCGTCCTTAATCTCCACTCTACTGGGCGGCATGGGCGCCATCGCCCTGGCCCGCTTCAACTTCCCCGGGCGCGATTTCTTCACCGCGCTGGCCACGCTGCCCCTGGTCATCCCCTACGTCATCCTGGGCGTCTCGCTGCTGATCCTGTTCAACGAGGTGGGCCTGGGCCTCTCCGCCTGGGCCGCGGGCGTGGCGCACGTGGTGATCAGCGTGCCCTACGCAATGCTCATCGTCGCCGCGCGCCTGGCCGGTTTCCCCGGCAACCTGGAGGAGGCGGCCATGGATCTGGGCTCCAACTATTGGAGCGCGCTGCTGCGGGTGACACTCCCCATCAGCCTGCCGGCGCTGCTGGCCGCGTTCCTGATCAGCTTCACCATTTCCTTCGACGAATTTGCCATTTCTAATTTCCTGGTGGGCACGCAGCCCACGCTGCCCGTCTACCTCTACTCGCAGTTGCGCTTCCCCACGCGCCTGCCGCTGGTGGTGGCGCTGTCAGCCCTGCTCATGGTGGGCACCATGCTGCTCATGGTCTTCGCCGAGTGGCTGCGTCGTCTGGGCCAGGATCCGTAACAAAGGTGTGAGGCATGACCCAACCCTCGGTTGAACTACAGGGCGTCTCCAAGGTCTTCGGCGCTGCCCGCGGCGAGGAAAAAGCCGTGCACGCGCTGCGCAGCGTAGACCTGGCCATCGACCGCGGCGAGTTTTTCACCTTGCTGGGACCCAGCGGCTGCGGCAAGACCACCACGCTGCGCCTCATCGCCGGCTTCGAATCGCCTAGCGAAGGCGAACTGTTCATCGACGGCGAACCGATGTCCAGCGTCCCACCACATCGCCGCCCGGTAAACACCGTCTTTCAGAACTACGCCCTGTTCCCGCATATGAGCGTCGCCGGCAACGTCGGTTACGGGCTGACCGTGAAGCGCGTGCCCAGGGCGGAGCGGCAGCGGCGCGTGGCGGAGGCCCTGGCCCTGGTGCAGTTGCAAGGTATGGAGGAGCGCAAGCCGTCGCAGCTATCGGGCGGACAGCAACAGCGCGTGGCCCTGGCCCGCGCCCTGGTCAACGAGCCGGCGCTGCTGCTGCTCGACGAGCCACTGGGCGCGCTGGACCTCAAATTGCGCAAGGCGATGCAACTGGAGCTGAAGCACCTGCAGGAGCAGGTGGGCATCACGTTCGTCTACGTCACGCACGACCAGGAAGAAGCGCTGACAATGTCCGACCGCATCGCGGTGATGAATCGCGGACGTATTCTGCAGGTAGGCGATCCGGTGACGCTTTATGAGGAGCCTGCCAACCGTTTTGTGGCTGACTTCATCGGCGAGAGCAACTTCCTGCGGGGAACGGTGCGTAGTGTCCAGGCTGGGCGCGCCGAGTTGGTCATCGGCGATGACTGCCTGGCTGTTACGTCGGGCCAATCGTCAATCGCGCCTGGTGATAAGGTCACGGTGACGGTGCGACCGGAAAAGACGTTACTCACCGCTGCAGACGAGGCGCAACAGGATGGTCTGCCGGGCGTCCTGCAGGAACTGGTATATATTGGCACCGACACGCGCTACGAGGTGCTCCTCGACGCCGGTCAGCCGGTCGTTGCGCGTGTACAAAACCGTCCGGGTCGCGCCTTGCAGCAGTATGCTCCCGGTGACCGTGTCCGCATTCATTGGCGCGCAGAAGATGCGCGGACGTTGCCCGATTAGAGACCAGCCAACCTACGTGTAAAATTCTCGTTTGTATTATTGTCAGCCACACAAATTTTGCTATACTTGGTGTGTTAGTGAGGGCGCGTAGCTCAGTCGGTTAGAGCGCACGGTTCACATCCGTGAGGTCACAAGTTCGAGTCTTGTCGCGCCCATCGAAGACCTACAGTTGCTTCCGGCCTGTGGGTCTTTTTTTGTCTGGGGAGCGCTTCACACGCAGCGGAAACTCCCGCACGCTCACTCATTGGTCAAAGTATGCCCGTTTATCGCCATGCCAGACATTGTCACATAGTTCAGATCATTCTAACACATGCCCCCGAGCCACTACTGCGATTCACAGGGCTCTCACGGATCACGCCCTGCCTACGACAATCCCGCAATTTCCCCCGATGGCAGCAACCCTACCGCCAGCCGGTGCGTATAGTCCCATAGAAGGTTGATCTAACAACACAGGAAGGCGAACATGGACTACGGTAAGATTGTGAGTCGGTCTGCGACTATCGTGTGGGAGAACAAATACCTGATACTGTTGGGTATTCTGGCTTCTTTAGGAAGTGGTACGATTTCCGGTGGCGGTGGCGGTGGTGGTGGCGGCAATGGCAATGGAAATGGCCAACCATTTGCTGATCCCGGGCAATTCCCCGACTTCAGTGCCGAGATTGCCGGTCTGGCAGTTGGTGTGATCCTGGTCTTGATGTGCCTGGCCATTTTCGTGGGGCTCTTGCTCTGGGCCATCTCTACTGTGGCCCGCGGTGGTTTGGTTGCAAGCGTCGATACGATTGAGTCCGGCGGAAAATCTAGCTTCACCGATGGCTGGCGGGCTGCCTGGCAAAAGGTCTGGACGTTGCTCGGCATTGGCCTGCTGCCGGGAATACCGGGTCTGATATTATTCGCCGTGGGGCTGCTTGCGTTGGGCGCCTATGGGGGCGTCTGGGCTATTTTTGGGGAGGAGGTATTAGCGCCGGCGGGGGTAGGGGTGGGAGGCGTCCTGGCCCTGGTCGCCTGCATCGTACTGCCTATCATCCTGATATTGTCCATACTGCGCACCTTCGCCGAGCGGGCCTGCATGTTGGAAGATCTGGGTGTGATCGACGCCTATCGCCGCGGCTGGAACGTGCTCATGGCGAATCTTGGTGAAGCGATTATTCTGTTCGTGCTTCAGATCGTCATTTTCCTCGTTCTGGGCGCCGTGCTGTTCGTACCCGGCTTGTTCATCCTGCTCTGTTGCCTGTTGTGGCCGTTGCTATTCGTCGCGCAAGGCGCCATCACCGCATTCGTCTCCGCTTTGTGGACGTTGGCCTGGCGCGAGTGGACCGGCCTATCGGCAGTGATGGAGAAGGCGCCGGAAGCACTGTCGTAGTGGAGATGGTCAGGAAGCCCGCGAGAAGCGGGCTTCCTGACGCTCCGTGTGCGCGGGATCGAATACACCTCTACATTGCCATTGCCCTGAGCCGTTGCATCGTTGACTATTTGCGTGACTTCTTCTAGACTACGGGTGGGGACATCGCGGTCCCCTCACAACCTTATCCAGCATCCTCTTCTCACCATTGCCACAATCGAATAGTAAGGGAGTTCCCACATGAAACGACTGCACCTGTTTCCCCTATTGTTGCTGGCTCTGTTGTTGGGACCGGCTGCGTCTCTGGCTGCGCCGGACGATCCACCGGATCTCGCCACGCTCGATCCTGGTGGTTTTCTCGACATCAGCCAGGACCTTACCGTCAACGTTGTCTTTGTGGGCTATGAACCTGGCGACGGCGATATGGATATTGACGAAGACGCCTTCCTTTCGGAGCTGGCCCAGACGTATCGCCCGATCAACCGCTTCCCTTCATTCTACCTCGGCAACCAGTATCTCGGCCTGACCTTCAACTACGATTACAATCTCGTGTACGCCGATGCCAGCTTTGAAGATGAATTCTTTGGCTACCTGGGCAGCATTGCCGACCCGCAGCCGCTGACCCTTTATCAGAACGCCTATAATACGCAGTCAGCGCGCTCGCTCGACGTGACCGACAATCATTGGATCGACGCACCGTCCGTGGAACAGTGGCTGGCTGACAATAGCGCTAGCAAGCTGGGCGTGGACACGCGCGAGTACACCATCTTCTTCGTCAACTGGTATGGGCGCGACGACTTCGTGCATCACGTCTACACCAAG
>JBMCFH010000040.1:0-22036 GCA_048620455.1 Chloroflexota bacterium
AGGATCTGGCGCGGCTGGCGCGGCGTCTGCGCGAGAATGGGATCAGCCTGTGCATCGATCTCGTCTGCAATCACACGGCAAAGGAGCATCGGTGGGCCCAGAAAGCGATGGATGGGGATCAACGCTATCAGGATTACTATCTGATGTTCGCCGATCGCGCGGAGCCTGATCGTTACGAACAGACACTGCCCGAAGTGTTTCCTGAGTTTAAGCGCGGCAATTTCACCTATTACGAGGAACTGGACC
Source organism: Chloroflexota bacterium (assembly GCA_048620455.1). GTDB lineage: Bacteria > Chloroflexota > Anaerolineae > Promineifilales > Promineifilaceae > JAAYYY01. The sequence continues at coordinate 247 of JBMCFH010000040.1, forward strand.
GCTGGGTGTGGACGACGTTTAACGAATACCAGTGGGACTTGAACTACCGCAATCCGGCGGTCTTCGCCGAAATGTTGCACATTATCTTGTTCCTGGCCAACCAGGGAGTGGAAGTGTTGCGGATGGACGCGGTGGCCTTCATGTGGAAGCGCTTAGGGACTGATAGCCAGAACCAGCCGGAGGCTCATTACCTCCTGCAGGCTTTCCGCGCGCTCAGCCGTATGGCGGCGCCCGGCCTTCTGCTCAAAGCGGAGGCGATCGTGTCGCCGGACAGGCTCATACACTATCTGGGGCGCGGGCGTGCGGCGAACAAGGAGTGCGAGATCGCTTACCACAATCTATTGATGGTGCTGTTGTGGAGCGGACTGGCGGAAAAGCGGGTGGTGTTGTTGACCCACGCGTTACAGCAGATGCCTGAAATTCCGTCGTCCTGCGCCTGGGCCACCTATGCGCGCTGCCATGACGACATTGGGTGGGCGGTAACGGATGAAGACGCCGCCGGCGTCGGCCTTTCCGGCGTGCTGCACCGCGCCTTTTTGAGTGACTTCTACAGCGCACGCTTCCCCGGTAGTTTCGCTCGCGGCGCAACGTTCCAGTACAATGCGCGCACAGGCGACCGCCGCATCAGCGGCACGTTGGCCTCGCTGGCGGGGCTGGAGACGGCGCTGGACAACGAGGATGGGGCTGAGGTTGAGCTCGCGGTGCGACGTATTGTGCTGCTGCACAACATTCTCTTCGTGTTCGGCGGCATTCCACTGATCTACATGGGGGATGAGCTGGGCATGCTCAATGACTACGGTTATCTCGGCGACCCCGATCTCGTCGGCGACAACCGCTGGCTGCACCGTCCGCGCATGGATTGGGAGCTGGCGACCGAGCGCCATGACAAAGAGACGGTCGCCGGTCGCATTTTCCAGGCTATCCGTCGCCACGTCGCTGCCCGCAAAGAGACGGTCGCCCTGCACGCGCAGGCGGGCGCCTATCCCGTATGGACGCACAACGATCAGGTATTTGGCCTGCTGCGTGTGAGTGCGCGCGGGCGCCTCCTGGTCCTGGCCAACTTCAGCGCTGAACGGCAAACTGTGGCGCGCAGCCGTGTGCATGAGCTGGGCCTCAGCGGCGACCTTGTGGATCGTCTGCAGGATAGGGGAGTCGGCAGCCACTCAGACTTTTTCCTGGGGCCCTATGAGGTATTGTGGTTAGAGCAGGCGCCGGGCACTGCCGTGGGTCGCTACGCCTATTACGATTGATCAGCGCCCGAACCTGGGCCAGTTGCAATTAAGAGGAGTGACGGGAATGGCAGAACTTTTCGGCGGCATCGAAGCCGGCGGAACCAAATTTGTTTGTGCCGTCGGTAGTGGGCCGGACGATGTGCGGGCCGAAACCCGCTTTGCGACCACGGACCCGGAGGAAAGTATTGCCGAGGCGATCGCCTTTTTCCGCCAGCAGCAAGAGTCACACGGTCGCTTGCAGGGGCTGGGAATTGCCGCGTTTGGGCCCGTAGACCCTGATCCGCGCTCGCCCACCTTTGGCTACATCACGTCTACGCCTAAGGAAGGGTGGCGCAACACCGACTTTGCCGGCGTTGTGCGCCGGGCGCTGGACGTGCCGGTGGGCTTCGACACCGACGTCAACGGCGCCGCGCTGGGCGAATGGCGCTGGGGGGCGGCGCAGGGGCTGGATACGTTCATCTATCTGACCGTGGGCACGGGCATCGGCGGTGGGGGCATGGTCAATGGCCATCTCTTGCACGGCTTGCTTCACCCGGAGATGGGCCACATTCTAATCCCGCACGAATGGGACGCGGATCCCTATCCGGGCAACTGTCCCTATCACGGAGACTGCCTGGAAGGGATGGCGTCGGGTCCGGCGATTGGCGATCGCTGGGAGCAGGCGTCGGACAGCTTGCCGCCTGACCATCCGGCCTGGGACCTGGAAGCCACTTACCTCTCTCAGGCCCTGGTTAATTTCTTACTGACCCTGTCTCCGCAGCGGATTATCCTGGGCGGCGGCGTCATGCAGCAGCGCCAACTGTTCCCCATGATACGAAAGAAGACGCGCGATTTGTTGAACGGATATGTGCAGAAAGCGGCGATTTTGGAAGAGATAGGCAGCTACATCGTGCCGCCACAGTTGGGGGGGCGAGCAGGTGTGCTGGGGGCTCTGGCTTTGGCCGAACGAGCGGCATCCTCCACTGCATAAGAAAAAGCCCCTGGCGCAAAATCACGTGTGCCAGGGGCTCTGAGTTTTTGAGTGATGGGGAAAGTGCGGCGACTTCTTAATCGCGCCGGCCCATTCCCGTTAGTAGCAGGACATAATAGAGGAGCTGCCCCACGGCGGCGACGGCAGCGGCGACGTAGGTCAGGGCCGCAGCGTTAAGTACCTTGTCCACGCCGCTGGCCTCATTTCCGATGAGCAACCCTTGTGACTTGAGCAGTTGTTTGGCGCGCTTGCTGGCGTCAAATTCGACCGGCAGGGTAATCAGCGTAAAGACGACCGCGCCGGCGAAAAGGATGACGCCAACCCAGGCGACGCTGTAGCCGATGAACTCCACGCCGATGAATTGCAGCATGAGGCCCACGAAAAAGATCAGCGGAGCCAGATTGCTGCCAAAGGAGGCGGCAGGGACCATAGCGCTGCGCAGTTGCAACGGCGCATAGCCTTTTGAGTCTTGCAGAGCGTGGCCCATCTCGTGCGCGGCGACGCCGGCAGCGGCAACGCTGGGCGTGCGGTACACGTCAGGGCTCAGGCGCAGGACTTTACTGCGTGGGTCGTAATGGTCGCTGAGGGTGCCGCCCTTTGATTCCTCGATGGCAACGTCGTAAAGACCCTGAGAATCGAGCAGGGCGCGCGCCACCTGGGCGCCGGTCAATCCGCGCTCAGTCCGTACCCGCGAGTACTTGCTAAACGCGCTTCTAACGCGCGCCTGCGCCCAGAGACCTAGAAGCAGCCCAGGAAGGGCGAAAAGATAGAAAAGCGGATTGTAGAATAACATCTTTCCGTTCCCACTTACGTATGCGGTTGGTTAGCCCGACTCAATCTACCGTTCGCGCCTGGCGCTGGCAGTAGCCGGAACCCGCCGGTCCGCTGCTTCCTGGTGCTTGCTGCGTACCAGGTGCAGCAGATACATGCCGGCCACCCAGGCCGGCAAGAAGGTCAGTAGATAGAGCGGGTTAAACATGGTTACCCATCCTTATTTAGTATAGAACTGATCTGATTTTGCCCTTGAAGGGGGGCAATGTCAACTGCTGGATACAGTTTCCAACGCAGATCTTACCGATTTCCTATGTGTATGTGGGACGAGTGGAGGATGTGAGAAGTGCTGAGAGGGCTACTAAATGGCAAGTGACCGGAATTGCTGCGGGCTGCGTCGTGGGCTCTCGTGGTGCAGTCAAAACCGGTCACTCTGCTCTGGTATTATTTGTAACAGCTTTCACGAGTGTTTCAAATGGGAGAACGGTCATGGCTCGCAGGTGACATCAGGGTGAGCTGGCGCAGAAAGATGCTACAATAGCGGCGTCATGACGGAAAATCCGATCCAACCCTTTCTTGACAAATATGGCGTGCTCATTCTCGACGGCGGCCTGGCTACCGAGTTGGAGGCGCGTGGTTATGATCTTTCCGACTCGCTCTGGTCGGCCCGGTTGCTTCGTGATGATCCGCAAGCTATCCAACAGGTGCACCTCGATTATCTTCGCGCCGGCGCCGACTGTATCATCAGCGCCAGTTACCAGGCGACCATTCCCGGTTTCGTCGAACAGGGCCTTAGTGAGGCGCAGGCTGTGGCCCTCTTACGCCGTTCCGTAACGCTCGCCCGCGAGGCGCGCGACGAATTTTGGGAGAGGGCACAGCACGGCGGCGACCGTCTGCGGCCTCTTGTGGCAGCCAGCATCGGGCCATATGGCGCCTTTCTTGCAGACGGCAGTGAGTACTCGGGGCGGTATGGGTTGGACGAGGCGGAACTGGTGGCGTTTCACCGCCGGCGCTGGCAAATTCTGGTGGAGAGCGGGCCCGATTTGTTAGCCTGCGAGACAATCCCGTCTGCCGTGGAGGCGCGGGCGCTGGCCCGCCTGCTTGTGGAGACGCCTGGGACGTTTGCCTGGTTCAGTTTTACGTGTGGTGATGAGCAGCATATCAGCGATGGCACCCGCTTGCGCCAGTGCGTGCAGTGGCTGAATACCTTTCCACAGGTGGCGGCTATCGGCGTCAACTGCACGGCGCCACGCTATTTACCCGCATTGCTCGCGGAGGCGCGTCAGGCGACCAACAAACCGCTCATTGTCTATCCAAATTCTGGCGAAACATACGACGTGAGCCAGAAACGGTGGCGCGGCCTGTCGATCCCAGACGATTTTGCGGTACAGAGCGTACAGTGGCGCGAGAGCGGCGCTGCGCTGATTGGGGGCTGTTGCCGCACAGGGCCACAGCATATTAGAGAGATTCGTGAGCGCCAGCGTGCAATAAATGGAGGCTGATTCCGGCCTGCACCCGATTCGGCTCCGGAGCCGTTGTGCCAGATTGCGGGCAGCCGTGAGAGGGTGTCCTCTGTTGCCTTACACAGAAAGCGAGGTCCCTGTATAATAGCGGAAAGAGGTTATGGGGTAAGTGTCTGATCTGCGCCCCTACCATTAAGAAATTCAGGAATGAGGAGAGAGCAATATGGAAGCGTTGTTTACGGGTATTGCCCCTATACTCTGTGTCATTGTCGTCGTCGTTCTGGGTTTGATCAGCGCCTCGGTACGCATTGTCCAGGAGTATGAACGAGGCGTCATCTTTCGCCTGGGACGCGTGCAGGCCGCCAAGGGGCCGGGGCTTTTCCTGATTATTCCCATAATCGACCGCATGGTTAAGGTCGATCTGCGCACGGTGACGCTGGACGTTCCATCACAGGAAGCGATCAGTGCCGATAATGTGACAGTCCGCGTAAATGCCGTGGTGTATTTCCGTGTCCTGGACCCGGTGGCAGCCGTGATCGAGATTGAAGATTATAATCGCGCCACATGGCAGATTGCGCAGACAACGTTACGCAATGTGATCGGGCAGTCAGATTTGGATCAGCTGTTGCAGGAGCGGGAGGCGGTTAACGAGAACCTGCAGCAAATCATTGACGAGGCTACCGAGCCCTGGGGCATCAAGGTCAGTATCGTGGAAGTGAAGGACGTGGAGCTAAATACCCAGATGGTGCGGGCTATGGCGCGCCAGGCAGAGGCCGAGCGCGAGCGCCGGGCCAAGATCATCCACGCTGAAGGCGAGTTCCAGGCGGCAGAACAGCTGGCCGATGCTGCGCGTCTGATGGCTGTAGAACCTGGGGCCATGACACTGCGTTATTTGCAGACGCTACTGGACATTGGCGTGGAGAATAACACCACGACCATCTTCCCGGTTCCCGTGGATATTCTCGGGGCGCTGTTGAAGGAACTTGTTGGGGACAAGGTCGAAAAGGTAGAGCAAACTGCCGGGTCGAGTAAATAATGTCTGTGCGGATAGCGGTTGCCAGTTGAATTTGCGCCGTTTCACGCTCTTCCTCCTTCTGCTTGTACTGGGTAGCGGTTGCACGCTGCTGCAACCGCCTCCGCAGCCTGCCGTACCGACCGTTCCCCCGCCGCCAACGCCAGATGGAGATGCCGTTGATTTTGACACCTTTTCAGAGACGACGGACGCGGCAGGAACGGTTGGTCTGGCGGTGGATCCAGACATCGCCGAACTACTGAACAATATCTCACGCCAGAATCTCTTCGCCTATGTGCGGCGATTAGAAGACTTTGGCACGCGCCACACGCTCAGCGAAACGGAGCGCGACGATTATGGCATTGGCGCGGCGCGGCGCTGGATCTATGATGAGTTCAATCGCATCGGATCGGGGCGCCTGGAGGTCAGCTACAATGAGTTCCCGCTGACGTTGGGTTCGCAATCCACCGTGCAGCAAAATGTAGTGGCTACCTTGCCCGGGCAAGGCGACCATCCCGGTGTGATCGTTCTCATGGCGCATTATGATTCGCGTGGGGAAGGGGTGAACGATGCGCAGGTACTGGCTCCAGGTGCCAACGACAACGGATCCGGCGTGGCCCTGCTGCTAGAGGCGGCGCGACTAATGAGCGCCCGCGAATGGTCCCAGACGATACTCTTCGTTGCCTTTGCCGCCGAGGAACAGGGGACGCATGGCAGTAATCACTTCGTTACGGAAGTGATGTTGGATGGCATGATTATTGACGCGGCTATCAACAATGACATTGTGGGCGGACGGCCCGGCATTCCGCAGTCGGTGCGTGTGTTTGCGCCTGGCCCGGAGGGATCCCGTTCTATCCAGTTGGCGCGTTATATGGACATCATGGCCGATCTTTATTCGCCGATCTTCACCGTCGATATCCAGCAGGCGCCAGATCGTGAAAACCGCTTTGGCGACCATCGTGAGTTCCTCAATGTGGGTGTGCCGGCCGTGCGCCTGACGGAGTCAGTGGAGGATTTCAGCGCGCAACACAACGAGAATGACACCTCGGACAGGATCGACTACGAGTATCTGGTGCAGGTGACGCGGCTGAACGTTGCCGCCCTGGCCAACCTGGCGGGGGCGCCGCCGTTACCGCCGCCGCCGACCGCCGCCGAGATGGCTGACGAGGGGAGCTACTTGCTCACGTGGCCTGTGGACGAGCGCGCGGCGGGCTACGCCGTCGCCGCCCGACCGGTGGGCAGTCAGGAGCTCGAAATGCGCTTCATCGGCAGCGAGGAAGCGGGTAACGTGGCGATCAGCGGGCTTGATCCTGCTGTCACGTACAACGTTAGCCTGGCGGCGCTTGATGAGCGCGGCCGGATCAGTTTCTTCTCACCGGAAATCATCATCGGCGAAGATAGTGGCGACGATGAGGGCGATATCAATGCAGGCGATTCAATTACCACAACCGGCCAGAATTGAGCAGCGACCGCTGGTCGCTATCGATAAGACGCGCCCCGAGCCGGGACCCGGTCAGGTGCGGTTACGCGTCGCCGTCTGCGGCGTATGCCATACCGATTTGCACACGGTGGAGGGCGATCTGGATTTGCCCCGTTTGCCGCTGGTGCCGGGCCATCAGGTTGTGGGCGTCGTGGACAAAGTGGGCGCCGGCGTCACCGAACACAGGGTGGGAGACCGCGCCGGCGTTGCCTGGCTCTACGATACCTGCGGCGTGTGCCGCTATTGCCGCGGCGGACAGGAGAATCTCTGCCCTCGCGCTCGCTTTACGGGCCTGCATGCAGACGGCGGTTACGCTCAATACATGGTTGCCAACGAGTCGTTTGCCTATCCGCTGCCGGACGCATTTTCCGATCTGCAGGCTGCCCCGCTATTGTGTGCAGGAATTATCGGCTACCGCTCCTTGCGTCTGAGTGGTATCAAGCGGGGCGGGCGGCTGGGTTTATACGGCTTCGGCGCCAGCGCTCATCTTGCCATCCAGGTCGCCACCCACTGGGAATGCGACGTTTATGTCTTCACGCGGAGCGAGAATCACCGCCGTCTGGCGCGGGAATTGGGCGCCGTCTGGGTCGGCGGCGCGGAAGATGAGATTGACGGACCGTTGGACGCCAGCGTCACCTTTGCCCCGGCAGGCTGGATCGTCCCCCTGGCGCTGGGTCATCTGGGGCCGGGAGGCGTGCTGGCGATTAATGCCATTCACATGAGCCCTATTCCCAAACTGGACTATCATTTACTCTACGGTGAGCGAGTCGTGCGCAGCGTGGCTAACTTCACGCGGCAGGATGCGCGAGAGTTTCTACAACTGGCAGCGGAGATACCGATTCAGACGGAAGTTGAGGCTTTTCCACTGCAGGAGGCCAACGAGACGTTGCTCAAGTTAAAGCGTAGCGAGATTCGCGGCGCGGCGGCGCTGACCATCCCTGACGAGCGATGATTGTTCGTTTTGAATTGCGCCGCCACGGTCAGTTATTCTCCCTGACTCAGCCGACAGCAACGGATGGCGCCCAGCCGCCGGCTCGTGTGGGCGCTGCTTATCGGGCAGGAATGGTCGTCATCAGCCTGTTGACTCTCATGCTGTTGTTGTGGCTCGGCGTGCGCTGGCTAATGCAGCCCTTGTGGCTGGCGCGGTTGCCCGGCGTTATCTCCGAATCACTTGCTCTGGTGGAGACCGCCGGCGCATTCACTCTGGCTGTGTTGTGGGCCGGGCTTGGATGGCGCCACTGGCGCGGAACGACACGGGTGAGGCGACGGGGTAGCGACCCGGCTGTCGAGCTGGACAAGGTGCGGTCGTTGAGCCCGCGCAGTTTCGAACGGTATGTGGCAGGCCTTTTCCGGCAGAAGGGGTATCGTGTGGTTATCCGCGGTCGGAGCGGCGACCTGGGCGTGGACCTGGAGGTGACCTCGCCTGTCGGGCGGCGCGCCATCGTTCAATGTAAGCGCTATCAGAACACGGTGGGTCCCGATGTGGTCCGCGAGCTGTACGGCACGCTGATCCACGAGCAGGTGGCCTGGGCCTTCCTGGTAACCACGGCCGAGATATCTGACTCTGCGCGTGAGTGGGCGCAGGGCAAGCCGCTGACTCTGATTGACGGCGCGACTCTGCTTGAGATCGCCCGTTCGTTGCGCCATAGCATGAAGAAATAGAGGGCGCATGAGTACAGAGCCTACGATTAAGACCTACGACAAAGTCGCCGCACAGTATGCTGCGCGCTGGCAAGATCGCAGCATGTTGGAAACGGTCACTGAGCGTTTCTGTGCGTTGCTTTCGGGGGGAGATCTGGTGCTGGACGCGGGGTGCGGGCCTGGATTTGACGCAGCCATCTTGCGCCGTCGTGGTTTGCGCGTGGTTGGACTGGATCGTTCCTGGGGAATGCTCCAGGTGGGACAGGAACAGTTTCCGGGGTGGTTTGTACAGGCAGATATGCGTTCTCTGCCGCTTTCTACCGCTTTTCACGGCGTGTGGGCCAACGCCTCGCTGCTCCATTTGCGGCGGGAGGATCTGGTGCGCGCGCTACGCGACTTTCGTCGCCTGCTGCTCCCCGGTGGCGTGCTCTTTGCTGCCGTGAAAGCGGGCGAAGGGTCGGAATGGCGTTCCAGTGCCTACGGCAGCGAGGCGCCGCGCTTTTATACTTACTGGCAACCGGATGCGCTCGACGCAGCGCTGGCGCGGGCCGGCTTTCAAATTGAACAGCGCTGGCAAGACGGGGGAGATGAGACGACCTGGCTAAACCGCCTGGCGCGCCCTTCTTAAGCGCGCCAGCAGCTGATGTTGCGCGAATAGTCCTGAGGAAAGATTGTTCACATGAGCTCGACCATTGCATTGCTCATCCGCCACGGAGAAACCGATTGGAACGTAGCCCGGCGCTGGCAGGGGCACCGGGATATCCCCCTGAATCAGACGGGGCGCGAACAGGCGGGGGTGCTGGCGCGACGTCTGGCACGCTGGCCCAGGCCGATCACGGCCATCTACGCCAGCGATTTGAAGCGGGCGGAGGAGACGGGATCGATAGTGGCGCGCCACCTGGACCTGGAGTGCGTGGTAGACGCGGTGTGGCGCGAACGGCACGGTGGAATCTTCCAGGGCCTGACGAGAGATGAAATCGTCGACAAACACCCCGAGGCCTGGGCCAGATACCGTCGTGGCGGTGTGGACCTGCCGGGCGGTGAAACCATGGAACAGTTGCGGCAGCGGATTGCCAGGGGAACGGAAGCGCTGCTGGAACGGCATCCGGGTGAAACGGTCGCCGTGATCAGCCACGGCGGCGCTTTATATGCCCTGATTCTGTACGTGCTGGGCGTGGACCCGGCGCAGGGGCTGCCCATTCGCGTCAACAGAAATACGGGCATTACGGTGGTGGAACTCCGCCAGGAGTCGCCGCACTGGCTCGTGCGCCTGAATGACACCGCCCATCTTGAGATGGGCCCCCATCTGGAGACGGTTCGCGCGCTTGAGGCGGACCCCGGCGGTGACGTTGGCTAGCTGCGCCAGCGTGGCCTACGCCTTTTGGGCCACTTCCTCTCCAAAGTGCAGCAATGACTCCACGCGCTCCACGTTGGGCGCCTCGGCGTAGACGCGCAACACCGGCTCGGTGCCGGAAGGGCGGATCAAGAGCCAGCTTCCATCGTTCAGGTAATATTTAACACCGTCGTCGGTCTGGATATCCTCGACCTCCACGCCGTCGATGCATGCCGGCGCTGTGCTGGAAAGCATGTCGACCATCTGGCTTTTGGCAATAGGGCGGGCCAGTTTGATGTCCACGCGCCGGTATTCGGCCGGCCCATACTGGGCGAGTAAATCCTCGACGACCTCGTGTAGCGGGGCGTCGGCCTGGGCCATTACTTCCAGGATCAGCAGCCCCATGAGGATGCCATCTCCTTCAGGGATGTGCCCCTTGATGCTCATGCCACCCGATTCTTCACCTCCCATCAGCACGCCGTTATTCAGCATATGATCGGCAATGTGGCTGAAGCCGACGGGCGTCTCAACCAGCGGCAGATTGTGGCGCGCTGCAATACGGTCGAGCATGCGCGTTGTGGAGACGGTCCGCACAATTTTCCCCTGCCAGCCGCGCTGTTCGATGAGGTAACGTAGCACAAGAGCGAAAATGCGATGAGGATCGACGAAGTGGCCCCGGGCGTCGACGGCTCCGATGCGGTCGGCGTCACCGTCGGTCGCCAATCCCACGTCCCAATGGCCGGATTGGATAGTAGACATCAGCAGGCCCAGATGCTTCTCGACTGGTTCGGGATGGATACCGCCAAAGCCGGGGTTCATTTCGTGGCGGATGTTGAGCACTTTGGTGCGCCCTCGCGCCAGTACTTCGCCGATGATGCCGCGACCGGCGCCATACATGCCATCGGCCACGACCCGTAGCTCGCCGCCGGAGATGCAGTCCAGGTCCACGAGGGTGCTCAAATGCTCATAGTAGGCCCAACTCGGATCGAATTTGCGAACAAGTTCTCTGGCGATTGCCTGTTCCAGATCCATCAGGTTCGGGCCGTGGGCCAGCTGCATATTTCGTTCCAGCAACTGCTCGACGCGCCGGCTCTGGTCTCTGCTGGCGCTACCACCGTAGGCCGCTTTCAGCTTAATGCCGTTGTAACGCGGAGCGTTGTGACTGGCGGTGATCATGACGCCGGCGGTTGCTCTCTTGTGCACGATGGCGTAACTGACTGCCGGCGTTGGCGTATCGGCCCGCGCCAACCAGGTCCTGATGCCGTTGGCAGCCATTACGCGAGCCACTTCGCTGGCATAGCGGTCAGAGAGGAACCGGGTATCGAAACCGACCACAACGCTGGGGTCGTCGCCATTTTCTTCGCGCACGAAGTCGGCGATCGCCTGAGCGACCAGCCGCAGGTTGTTAAAAGTGAACGTTTCGCTGATGACGGCGCGCCATCCATCGGTTCCAAACTTGATTGCCATAGTGGTCTCCCATGGTTATGTGTTGCATTGTATGGTAGCGGTGTCTGTGCGCATGCAACAGATGCTGGCCCGCTACCCTTAGTCCGCTGCGTAGACCACATTATCCTTGACGTCAGGGGGCATGACAAATGGCCTACCTGGTACCATTCTCCCGCCTGATTTCCCGTTTGAGCGCTGGTAATCGGCGTGCGAGGCTCCTATACTTGGCCCGTCGGGCGCTGATATACCGGCACATGCCCCGTTGCGTTGACCTGAGTGAGGACGCAAGCGGGTGTAGCACCACGATTTCTAAGCCTGCTAGCCAGCGGTAAGTTCATGTCTGCAAAGCGTATTGATAATTACCAGATTGGGGGCGAAGCCGTCAGGACCGCTTTCGGCGTTGCCTTCCCCGCCAGGGATCTTGAGCGCCGGCGTGACGTACGATTGACCGTTCTGAACCCGGCGTTGCAACAGATACCGCGATTTGAGGAGCGCTTCCTGCGGACCGCGCGCAAGACAGGCGCCCTGGACGCAAGCGGCGTGTGCAGGGTGGCTGGCTATGGCCGGACGGGCGACGCGCTTTATATCACCCATGAGGTCGTCGAGGGGCGACCGCTCGGAGCTCAGGCCAGCCGCCGCCTGCCGCCATCCGTATCTCTGGCGCTGGTTGTCCGCGCCGCGCGGGTGGTGGCCCGCATACACCGCCAGGGGCTGGCGCATGGCGTGTTGACGCCCGGCGCCCTGCTCGTTTCCCGCAACGCCATGCCGGAGGGAGATCAGAGGGATCGCTGGCGGGTGACGATAACGGACCTGGGGCTGCCCCTGCTTACCGCCAATGAGATGGCTATGGCGTCCGGGCTGCCGAAGACAGTGCTGCCATTCACTGCGCCGGAGCAGGCTGCCGGAGGGGGAGCGACGCCGGCTGCGGATCTCTACTCGCTGGCGGCAATTCTCTATTACCTGCTCAGCGGCGCGGCGCCGCTCTCGCCGGATGCATTCAGTGGCGACGGGTCTCGTTTGGAAGCTCACTTCACTCCGCTGCTAGACCGGCGTCCCGATCTGCCGGCGGGGCTCGCCGAGCTCGTAGACAAAGGCGTGGCTCTTGAGCCGTCCGGCCGTTTCGAGGGTGCGGAGCGGATGGCGCGGGCGCTGGAAGCGGTTGCCCCTGCTGTTTCCCAGATCTTGTCTTCTTCTGAGCAAAGGCAGCAAGTGGAGAGCGCCGCTGGCCCAGCCCCTGCCAATTCTGAGGCGATTGGCGTCTCGGTTGAAAATACCTCGGTCGAGTTACATCCGGGCGAAACAGCCACGTTGCAAATAGCGGTTCAAAACAGGGGAGAGGCCGTTGACCACGTGACGGTGAAAGTGGAGGACCTGCCCAGACAGTGGACTGCAATCTCGCAGGAGTTCGTGCGCCTGGCGCCGGGAACGGACACGACGCTGGCGCTGCGAATCCAGCCGCCGCGAGACAGCAGCGCCGCAGCGGGCGACCATCCATTTCGTATACACGTTACATCCACGGAGCAGCAACCGGAGCCGGTGACAATTGAGGGGCGTCTCACCGTGCGGCCCTTTTCTCGCGTCGGCGTCGAAGTAGCGCCGTTGATCCTGGAGCACGGAAGCGCTGCCAACGTTACCGTAAAGAACGAAGGGAACGCCCCGGAGGCTCTGACCATCAGGGGCGATGACGCTGAAAACGAATTGCGCTTTAGTAGCGAACATGAGCGGCTGACGGTCGCGCCGGGGCGCACAAAGACAGTTTCGCTGCGCATTTCCGCGCGGCGGCAGCCGGCCTTCGGCGCGACTCAGGTGACGCCTTTTACCGTCATTGTCGCCGGCGATGGGGACGTTCGCGAGGAGCGTAACGGAGAGTTACATATTCCGCCGGCGATTCCGCGTTGGCTGGCGATGGTAATGGCCGGATTGTTGATCGTAGCAACACTCGCCGGCATTATTGCCCTCTCCCCACTGGGCGAGGACTCCGGTGAGGAGGCGCCGGGCGCCGTCATGGTCTCGCCGACGGCAACCATGGCTGCTACGGACGAGGCGACGCTGGAACCTACCCCGGTGAATGCGACCGGCGTGACGCCTGAAGCCGGCATAGCGGGCAACGTTGATGATGCCGCTACCGCAACGCCATCGCCAACGGATGAACCAGATGTCGCCAGCAGCGATAACACGCCGATGCCAGAGAGTGAGGAAGAAGCATCTCGGGTAGCGAGCCCTGAACCCGGGGTGACGGCTGGTCCAACGGCGACGGTAAGCGGGTCGCCCACATCGGAAGCGGCAGATGATCCGGCTGCAGCCGATAGTCGTCTGATAGCCTACGAAGTCGTCGGCCCACTGGGAACCAGCGAGGTTCGCCTGATGACGGGCGATGGGCTGGAGGACCGAACGCTGGCGACCGGCGCCAGACACCCGGTGTGGTCGCCCGATGGGCGGCGCCTGGCGCTCATTCGCTCCGCGGGAGAAGGCGCGGGTGATGTATTGCATGTGTTCACCGCCGGTGGCACCGATCTGGGCCCGTTGACGGATGGCGATGAACGTATTTCCGCTCTGGCCTGGTCGCCGGACGGCGCGCATATAGCGTTCCACGCCGCTCCGCTGTCAGAGCGTGAACAGGCAAATCAGGAGATTTTCGTTGTGGCCAGCGACGGCGCCTCACGGCAGCAATTGACGGCGACTGACGATGGCGCGAGCTCGACGCGACCGGTCTGGTCGCCGGACGGCGGTCGCGTGCTCTACCATCAGGCTTCGTCCGAAGAAGAGGCCGGGGCGCTCTATGCGCTGGACTTTCCCGGCGGGAACCGGCAACCGCTCGTGGCGGGCCGGGAGTTGGGCATCACGGTAATGGACAGTGGGCACGGCTGGTCGCCGGACGGAAGCCGTGTCGTTTTCAGCGGGCGCGATGACGCGGGAGAGGTGCGCCTTTACATCGCCGGCGCTGACGGCAGCGGTGTGACGCCACTGACGGAGAGCGAGGGCGACGCCCGCCACGTGGCTCCGGTCTGGTCGCCGGACGGCGAGGCCATCCTCTACCTGGCGGCGCCTGAGGCGCAGCCCTGGGGGGCGCTGCTGTGGGTTGCGGTTGACGGTACGTCGTCCCGGGCGCTTGCCAGCGGATTTCTCGTCCGTTCGGCAGCGTGGGCCGGGGATGGGGAGCAGATTGTGATCAGCGCTGCGCCTGACGGCGACGAGGTGTGGCGCCTGTACCTGATAGAGCTTGAAGGCGGCGCGCCACAGCCGCTTGTCAACGACGACGAAGCGCGCACGGCGCCGGCCTGGCAACCGTGACACGGAGCAGATTTACGAAGGGAAATAGTTGAGGATGAACAGGAGGTCGTTGACGTTGGTTCCTGTTGGTCCCGGACGCAATAAAAAGTCGCGGCCCGTCTCCTGAGCCAGGCGCAGAAAGAAGCCGTGGCTGTCGTTGCGGTCCAGATAGTCGAGCATGTCCACTCCTTCGCGGCGCGCCAGCGAGTGTACCTCCGCGCTGACCAGCGCTCCGGCGGCATCGGTCGAGCCGTCCTCTCCATCCGTGGCAAAGGTGCAGACGACGCGATCAGAGGCGCCTGCGAGCCGTAGTGCAGCCGACAGCGCAAGCTCCTGGTTCCTTCCGCCCAGGCCCTCGCCGCGCACCGTGACCGTCGTCTCGCCACCCAGGATGAAGCAGCCACCCGGAGGCGCATCTTTGGCCAGCGCTGCCGCGACACGCCCCACCTCACGTGATTCCCCTTCCAGTTGCGCGGTGAGCAGCTGCGCCTGAAATCCAAGGTTTGCTGCCGCGGCGCGCGCTGCCTCTGCTGCACGCCGAACGTCGCCCACGATGACGTTTCTTACTTCGAGGCGGGAAAAGCGGGCGAGAGACGTGGCCTGGCGGTGGTTCGTCAGCCGGTCGGTGATAAGCGCCCAGGTATCGGCGTCAACGTAGCGGGCAATGTTGTAGCGGTGTAGCACGGATAGCGCTTCGGCCGGTGCGTCGGGGTCAGGAGCCGTCGGCCCGCTGCCGATGACGTCGAGCGGGTTGCCCACGACATCACTGAGAATCAGACTGATCGTGGACGCGGGCGCCGCCAACTCGGCGAGCCCACCCCCTTTGACCCGATCCAGCTGTTTGCGCACGCAATTGAGCTCGTTGATGGTGCACCCGCTTTCAAGCAACGCCTGCGTCAGATTCTGCCACTGGGCCAGCGAGATAATGGGGTGCGTGAGCAGGGCTGAGGTCCCACCGGAAATGAGGCATAGGAGAAGATCGCCGGGCGCAGTTCCCTGCAACAGGTCGACGACGCTCTTTGTCGCCAGCAGGCTGTTCTCGTCTGAAACCGGATGACCTGCTTCGTAAATGGTCACCTGGGCACGACCGCCGCCGACAGTAGAGGTAAAGCGCCGGGCGGGCGCTCCCGGAGACGGCTTGCCGATAATGATGCCGGCGGCAATCTCACCTTCCAGTTCCTGTAGCGCCGCTCGTCCCATGGTCAGGGCTGCTTTGCCCACGGACAGCAGAAAAAGGCGCCCGCGGTCCAGGTCATAGCGATAGGGTCCGACGAATAAGTTGCGACCATCTTTTTGCAGGTGACGCCGCACCGCGCTGGCGGGATCGGCTGCCGCAAGTGCGGCTTCTATCATCGTTTCGATGTGGGTGGGGGCCTGTTCGAAGTCAAGTGTCATGGAAACCGGGCTCTATGGCTCTAGCGCCTCTACTGCTTCGGCCGCCGCTTCTTCGGGGCTACTCAGGCCCAGAATGACATTGCTGCTGGCGCGACTGAGTGTGTTAAGCATGTTGTTGTTGGCCCCACGCGGCGCCGGGGCTGCAGCGGACAACTGTCTTTGAAGGAACTCAACATAAGCGCTCTCAGGCCACTCATCAAAACTGCTCTGCCGCGCAGGGAGTGTGTTGCTGTGCAACGTCCACTCGCCAATATTGGGGCTGGAACCCAACCACCGGATCAGTTCGGCTGCCAGCGCCTGACGCGTGGGATCTGGTGTGCTGATGGCCCACGTCCAGGCGTTGACAGTTGGCGTCAGAGGGCCCTGTAGGCCGGGAAGCGGGAGCGCCTGAAAATTGTCTGTGTCATCGGCGCTCTGCTGTTCCAGGAAGTAAGTGGCCGATGTTTGAATGAGATAGGATCGATTGCTGTTAAAGATTTGCCAGGTCTGCTCGTCGCTTCCGGTGCTTCCGCTCTGGATATCGATAAGATCAGAATCCACGCCGCGGAGGATCTCGTTCAGGGCGGCGATCAGCGGGTCTGCCTGCAGCGTGGGCTGACCGGCGTCATTGACCAACGTTCCTTCGTTAGTCAGGTAGAAGTGTAACGGTAGCTCGGCCCCCGCGCTTCCGGCTGCGGGGAAAAGGAAGGGGGCGGGCGGCTCAGAGAGTAGCGTCGTCCAGTTGGCGGAGACCGTTTCGGTAATAACGCTCTCGTTATAGACGAGATGTTGTAGCCCGGTCAGGGCGAAGGGGTAGCCGAAAATCTGGTCATCAACACGACTTAACTCTCTTGCTGCCGGAATGAGATCGTCGATCATTTCCTGGTCGATCTGGCCGTCCAGAGGATAGATCAGGCCCTGAGAGCTGGCGTCTTCCAGGCGATTGGCGGGCAGCAATACGACGTCGGGCAGAATGGAAGGCGCGACGGAGCGCCCTGTGCGCAGATAACTGAGTGACCCGCCCTGCTCCACGATTGCTTTTATCTCGACGGATAGGTTGACGTCGGGATGGCTGCTTTGAAAGGCATCTAGCTGTTCGGCCAGGGTGGCCCCACCCGGTAGCTCTTCGTCAGGCGCCACGTCCGGGCCGGTCCATAACGTGAGCGTCAACTCAGGCAACGGCGAAGTAGCCGCCGGCGTCACGTCCGGGGTGCTCTCCAGTGCCGGTGTGTCGGCCGGTGTGGGAATCTGTGGCATTTCGGTGGATGACGGAGTGGGCTCGTTCCCTTCATCCAGTTCGCAGCCGGTCACCATCAGAAGCAATATGAAAAGTAATATCGCCGCTCGTTTCATAGTGAGAAGTATAGTCGAAACAGACAGTCCTGCCAGATAGATGACGATGGCGTGGCGCGGTTAACCACTCTGGGTGGCAAGGATCCCGGACTATAGTAGTGGTACCTATACGCCATTGAGACGCCGACGTGTCGAACGTATGATTGCCCCAGTATTACAATCCACACTTACGATCAGAGCACACTCCCTGAGACGTTTCCTGGAGGAAGCAACATGACCGTTGTACAGGCCCAGGCAGACCGGGCGTCACTGAATGGTGGAAGCCGGCAGATCGCCGTAAACGGCGATCTCTGGCCCCTGAAATTGCAGTTGGCGGACTGGCTTGAGGCTGCATTGAAGCAAAAAGAATTGCCCCTGCGGCGCACGCCCGACACAAGCAAATTAATTCGGGAACGTATCGAGGCCGCGCACAGGCATAAAAAGATCGAAATTCCGGACCAGCAAAGGTCGCAGTTCATGGCTGATGTTGTGGACGAGGTGTTGGGCTTCGGACCGCTGGAGTCATTGTTGGCGGATGACAATATCTCAGAAATCATGGTCAATGGCCCGCGCCAGGTTTATGTGGAGAGGGACGGCAAAGTGATGTTGACCAACGTGCGCTTTGCCGATGACGATCATGTGGTACGAATCATCAATAAGATTGTGCGACCATTGGGCCGGCGCGTGGATGCGCGCACGCCGCTGGTTGATGCACGTTTGCCGGATGGATCGCGCGTCAATGCCGTCGTCCCACCCTGCGCCATAGATGGGCCCTCAATTACCATCAGAAAATTTTCTAAAGAACAGCTGAAAATCGAGGATCTGATTAACTTTGGCAGCCTCACACCGGATATGGCTCGCTTTCTGGAGGCGTGCGTGGTCTCGAAGCTGAACATCGTAATCGCCGGCGGCACCGGTTCCGGTAAGACGACGCTACTCAATGTGCTCTCCGGCTTTATCCCTGATGGGGACCGCATTGTGACCATCGAAGACGCGGCAGAGTTAAGTCTGGATCAATCTCACGTGGTGCGGCTGGAAACGCGCCATGCGGACAGTCCGGAGGAACGAAGTGTCGAAGTTCGCGATCTGGTGCGCAACTCCTTGCGTATGCGACCGGAGCGTATCGTCGTCGGCGAATGCCGCGGCGGTGAAGCTCTGGATATGCTGCAGGCGATGAACACGGGCCACGATGGCAGCCTGACCACGGTGCACGCCAATACACCCCGCGACACAATTTCGCGCCTGGAGACGCTGGTCCTGATGGCGGGCATCGAAATGCCCATCGTCATTGTGCGTAAGCAGATTGCTTCGGCGGTGCAGTTGATTGTGCAGCAGGCGCGTCTGCGCGACGGCAGCCGTAAAGTGACTCAAATTACGGAAGTCGCGGGCATGGAAGGCAAGAATGTGGTGATGCAGGATATCTTCAAATTCGAGGAGCAGGGCCAGGATTCTGAAGGAAACGTCGCCGGCGAATTTGTCACCGGTGGCTTGCGCCCGTATTACAGCGAGCGGCTGAAGAATCACGGATTTAAGTTGCCGCCGAAAATGTTCATGAAACCGCGCACGACAACGGGCATGGCCAGGGGCACCACCAGCAGCTTTGGTCTTCGTTAACGTGAGGGATCCGGGGAAGTGCTGGGGCGGATAGGCCTCTGATCCCGTTGCGCCGCTGCCTGCAGGAGGGCCAGCGCTTCCCGTTTCTGTAACGTCCGTGCCGGTTGTTCCATCTTTAGCAGCAGGCGCTGCGCCAGTTCAAGGGCCAATTCGTTTTCAGTATCCAGTTCATAACGCCGCTGTAGGAACGATTTCGCAAGCGCCACATCTCTGGCGTCGAGACGTTCCAGGGGCAGCCCGTCGTAGCCCAAGTCGGCGTCGAGAAGCGGGACGGGGCTGGCGGCTGTGGCCTGCCGGCGCTCCAGACTCTCCAACGTGACAGGGCCGCGATCGTAGACGACCAGCGTCCCTGCTGCCAGATCTCCCAGGCGACGCGCCTGTGCGTCGATAAACATGGTGATGACCCCAACGCCATAATAGAGCGGGAGAAAGTCTACAATTCGTATCAGATTCCGGATGATCGCTTCAGAGAGGCTAATCGGTGTGCCATCGCTTCGTATGACCCGCAGCCCAACCAACCGTTTGCCGGGCGACTGCCCGTTCCACCACATTTCGAAGAAAATGTAGTAGCCCCAGAGAAAGGCAAAGGCGATGAGGCCGATGACCGCGGCGGCCCAGGAAAGGGTCTGACTGTCTGCCGTCTCCAACCCGGCGCCCAGCGTTGGGCCGATGATCAGTAGCAGCAGCAGATTGACGATGAGCTGCAGAAGGACGATAAGTAGCGTGTCGGCGAGCGCGGCAATGAAGCGGGAGCCGATTCCCGCCAATTGGTATCCAAAGGCTACGTTTTCCGGGGTGTGGATGTTTAGCTGTTCGTCGACCATCGCGCCGTTGATTGTAGTGATCGCCGCAAACGCTGGCAACTGGTCGGGCCAGGTCCGGCGCCCGCCGCTTCCTTCCTATGCGGTCTTATGCAGTGCAGAGTACCGTTTTTCTGTATAATCAAAGCAATGACGCCGGAAAAACTGTTACAATCACGCCGGGATGAGTGGCAGGCCCTCTCCGAACTGTTAGATCGGGGCCAGCGAAGCGTGCGACAACTTTCGCCCGCGGAGGTCACGGATCTGAGCCGGCTGTATCGAGCGGCAGCGGCTGATCTGGCTCTGGCCCAGCGGGATTTTCCGGATCACGAAGTAACCCGATACCTCAACCAGCTTGTGGCGCGGGGGCACGCCCTGGTCTATCAGGATGAGCCATTGGCGGTTGATCGTCTGAAGCGATTTGTGGCGAAAGGCTTTCCTCAAACCTTTCGCGAGACATTTCCCTTTTTCATCAGCGCGGCTCTCTTATTCATCGTGCCCGGATTGTTGGTAGGTCTGGTCACCGGCTGGAATCCGGAAGCCTCGCGCTGGCTTCTGCCGCCCCAGGTGCAGGACTTGCTGCCGCTGATCGAGGAGCGCGAGCTGTGGACCGAAATCCCGGTGGCAGAGCGACCGTATACCTCCGCCTTTATCATGCGCAACAACATCCAGGTTACGTTTTTGGCGTTCAGTGGGGGCATGTTGCTGGGGTTGCTCACACTTTACATCATGGTGCTTAACGGGCTGGTGATTGGAGGGCTCACAGGATTGACGGCGCATTACGGCGTTGGATTTGAACTGTGGACGTTCGTCATCGGCCACGGCGTCATCGAACTATCTGTCATTTTCATGGCCGGGGGCGCGGGCTTGTTACTCGGTTGGTCCATTTTGCGCCCCGGACTGCTCAGGCGGCGCGACTCATTGCAGCTGGCGGCGCGCTCGGCCGTGCGGCTGATCGTGGGTGCAGTGCCCTTGCTCATTGTCGCCGGAGCCATCGAGGGGTTCATCTCGCCCAACGAGCTGATACCCTGGCCGGTGAAGTGGGCCGTGGGGCTGGGGAGCGGCGTGCTTCTTTATGCTTACCTTTTCCTCTCGGGACGTGGCGGGGACGAGAAGCGGGCGGCCTGAGCGCGGCGTTACGATGTAGAGGCAGGCGACTGCTGCGCCGATAACAGGACGAGAGCGTGGGTGTTCAGCGTATAGAAGGAGGACGGGTCCTATGGATGTGACGCAGGCCTTTGACCTTAAACGTATGTTCCTGGGCGACGTACCACCGCTTTTCTACCTGGAAATTGTGGTGCGCACGGTAATCATCTATGCCTGGGCCCTGTTCATGTTGCGGCTGATGGGCAAGCGGGGACTCAGGCAGCTTTCTCCGTTTGACTTTGTGATTATTATTGCTCTGGGCTCGGCCGTGGGCGATCCCATGTTTTACCCAGAGGTGCCGCTGCTCCAGGGCATGCTTGTGGTAACGGTTGTCGTGACTCTGGAACGGATTCTGGCGCGACTGGTACGGACGCGGGAGGAGGTGGAGCGCTTTGTGGAGGGGTCGCCGGTGCGCCTTGTGGTGGATGGCCGGCTGGACCTGCAGGGCATGCGCGAGGAAACGCTGGCGCGCGAAGAGCTGTTTGCGATCTTGCGCATAAATAAGGCGGAACAATTAGGGCAGGTGAAGCGCGCTTATCTCGAGCAAAGTGGCCAGGTGAGTCTCTTTTTCTACGAGGATAGCAAGGCGCGCCCGGGCCTGCCCCTGATTCCGCCCTGGGACCTCTGGGAACCACCGTCGCATCAGGCCGAAGAGCCCGTGCCACGCGACGCTTATTATGCCTGCTGTCACTGTGGACACGCCGAATTTCTGCAAGCGAGCGACATCTTTACGCTCTGTCCTGTCTGCCAATCAAGGGAGTGGACAAGGGCCACCGGCAGCCCGATTGAGGAACTGACCGACGAGGCGTAGACCTGGACGCGCTGCAGCGGGCAGCCCGGGTGCGCCCTTCTAAGTTAGGACTCCAGCCGTGGAAACAGCGGCGCGGTATCGGTCTGTACCTCTGT
>JBMCFH010000041.1:0-21641 GCA_048620455.1 Chloroflexota bacterium
CGTGGTGCGCCTGAATCTGGCGCTGCTTGTTTCAACCTCACTGGAGTTCAACTCGATGCTATGCGGGTATAAGGGAGCGCGTCGCGGCCAACGACCGGGGGCCATCCGCCACGCTTTCTCCTACCACGCCTATTCCTTTCCTTACACCGCGTTGGAGAACAACCTGTTGTACGCGCAACGCGCCTCGGGGACGCTGCAGAAATTGTTTCACGACCGCATCCGGCGCGCGCGGCGGTGGGCGCGGCGACCCCGCGAGCGGGACCTGAAGAGCGAGCGGGCGCGTTTCGTGCCCGTGGTGGGAGAGGTAGACGGAGGTCTGGAAGCGAGCAGCGTGAGCTCGCTGCCGGACGGCAACCGTCGCTTTCTGTTGCACCAAAGCTCGGCGGAAACGTTACCCCTGCCCGATGGCTGCGTCGATTTTGTGGTAACCGATCCACCGTATTTTGACAATGTGCAGTACGGCGATCTGGCTGCTTTTTTCCGTGTGTGGCTGAAAAAGCTTCTGGATGGGGATGGGGGCCAGCCGCGCGGCTGGAGGTATCGACCGGATCGCGCCGCTGTAAGCGGAAACGGCAATGGGGTTCAGCACTATCTGAACGTGCTCGCCGAAATCTTTACCGAGTGCCACCGCGTCATGAAGCCAGGCGGGCGCCTGGTGTTCACCTTTCACCATTGGAAACCCCGCGGTTGGGCGGCGCTAACGATTGCCCTCAAGCGGGCAGGGTTCGCGCTCGTCAACCGCTACGTGGTGCACTCCGAAAATCCGATTTCAGTGCACATTGCCAACCTGCGGGCCCTGACGCACGATGCCATTCTGGTTCTGGCTCCGGCTGCGACGGTCACGAGCGGGATGTGGCCTGAACAAGTTTGTGTGGATAAACGTGACAGCGAACAGTTTTGCTACGATTGCGGCTCCGTGCTGGGCTGGATGCTACAGGCAGACCTGAGCGAGCAACAGATTCGCCGCCTGTGGGAGCAGAGTTTGCGAGACGCCGGAGATCAATAACGGCGCGGCAATCAAAAAAGCCCGGAGCGGGCACTGCCCACTCCGGACTCTTATTTCTAATCGCCTGTGCTGCGTCGCCGCGCTTATCCTTTGAGAAACTCCTCCAGGTTCGCTTTGCTGATGCGATAGGCCTTGCCGATCTTGCGCGCCTTGAGGTCGCCGGCTTCGATGGCAGCCACAATATCCTCGGGAGACACCTGCAAGAACGAAGCAGCCTGCTCCGGCGTCATCACGTCGGGCAAGCCACCACCCTCGCTCTGCGATTCCGAAGGCGCTTCTTGTTGTCCTTGCTGCCCTTCCTGTTGCTGTCGTTGCTGCTGTTGCATCTGCTGCATGGCCGTCATACCCATCATGCCAAAGCCGATCTCGCCCAGGTTGCTGCCAGAGGGATTTTCGCCGGCAGCCAGGGTGGCGTCGGCCATCTGTTTTTCGACATAGCTCGTGCCGTAGCCCATATCGGTGACCACCTGCAGCGAGCGCGGGTGCAGGCCAAGGCGGATGTTGAAATCGACCAGGACCATGCCGATAGAATCGAACTCTGTTTGCAGCAGGCCGACCAGCAGTTCGTTAAGATCCTTGGAGAAGCTCTGCAGTTGCGCCGGGCCCAGGTTGCGCTCGATGGCCAGCTCGCTCAGCTTGTCCTGGATCATGACGCCCAACATTGGATCCAGGCGTTCTTTGATCTGTGGCTGGCGCACGGTGTCGCGGAAGGCATCCATTGCCGTCAGGAAGCGCCACGGCTCTTTGACCTTGGCCACGTACGTGCCGTTACCGACCATGGCGCTGGCGCCGGGAGGCCGATTGAAGTGCTCCACAATAATAGGCTGAGCCGTGCCCCACTTCAGGGTCATATCGGTCGTCTTGACAAAAAAGACGTCTGCGGTGAAGACGTTTTGTCCGCCGAAGACTCCGCGCTCAATCATATCTCCCAGGACGGGAATGCTATTAGTGGTCAGGACGTGTGTGCCTGACGTAAACGTGCCCAGGGCCTCGCCCTGACGCACGAAGACGGCTGTCTCGCCGGGCTGGACGATCAGGGGGGACCCCAGCTTGATGTCGCCGGGACCGCCGCGCGGCACTTTTTGTACAAGTTCATCTCGCAGCCAGGGCTCTGCTGCGACGCGGTCGAGGATCTGTGCCATTTGGGATTCTCCTTAGGCTAACCTGAGTAAGCAATAAAGGGCAGCGTCAGGACTCCTCACGCTGCCGGGCACTTATCAGGCAACTCCTGTCAATATCTCGTGTCGAGCGCTAAAGGCGTTGTTGGCCTCCTGAACGGTTGCATCCAGCTCGCGCAAGGGGGGCTCAATGTCGCCATCGTCGTTCAGCGCCTGCTGCAGCGCATCGACGGCGGCGGCAATTTCCTCACTGTAGGTCAGCATTTGTTCGTCAAACTTGTAAAGCCGCGCCAGATCCTCTTCCTTGACTTTGACGGCGTCGAAGAAGCCACTATACCCTTGTGGCGCGTCCTTGATCTTGCCGATGAGGCCCATCAGGCGGCTATCTGTGCGACCGAGCGGCTCGGCGTGGTCGATTGCCTTCACAATGTCCCGACTCAACTCCTGATGTACATTTGACAGCTGGAGCCGAGTCTGTTCCAGACGGGCGGCGATGGTGTCTCGCAGGATCTGATCCGCTTCGCGACGCCGGCTGCGTTCCATGTAGCCGGAAAACCCGGGCAATTTGGAAGCAAGACGACCCAGGAGGGTCGATTCATCTTCGATTGTCTGGTACACGTCGGGGACGGAGGATCCTTTAAGAGGATCTTTCTTCATAGGATCTGTCATGATCTCTCCTTGTTGAACCATGCGACAGGTGGTTTCATGTTATTACGAACCTACTCCAAGAAATACTCGGTGCCGCAGTATGGGCAACGGATAACACCCTGACCGGCGAGCTCTAGCTGCCCGCCGCAAACGGCGCACGTCTCGCGCTCCCGCAATTCGCTGGCCTGTCGAGAGTATAACATACCTTCAGTCCAATTCACATAGCCCGAGAAGAGGCCCTTGCCGACGAGGTCGGTCAGCATGTGCTGCACTTCCTCTCGAGATACGTCCATCTGGATGGCGAGATCGCTGATGGCGACCTGACCCTGCGTCTTGACCATGTTAAGGAGCTGGCGTTGCTTTTCCGCCTTCTCCTCAAACGTCGCTTCCTGTCTGCCTTTCCACAGCATGAAGGCGCCGGCGCCCAGCGGCAGCAGCAGGACGACGCCTCCAAGTGTGAACCCCAGGACAGCAGCGCCAAGGCTCAAATTGCCCTCATACACGTACACGCCCATGAGTACGGTTACCAGCAGGCATCCAATTGCGCCAACTGCGATGAGAATAATGCCGATTGTGCGTCCCATTGATTTCTCCAGTTCCAGCCCTAGCCGAAGCCGCCGCCACCGCCGCCGCTGCTGCCACCACTGAATCCTCCGCTGAATCCGCCACCGCCGCCGCTACTGCTCGAAGAGCGGGTGCTTTGCAGTACGGTCTGGGTGTTGGTGAGCATACGGGTGAGCCCGCCCGACATAGCTGCCAGACCGCCGGTCAGACCGCCGGACATTCCTTCCAGCGAGGGGCGTCCGCCACCGGCCGGCGAAGGCCTGTCGCCTGTCGTGCCGCCTCGCGTCTGGCGCGAGCCGCCGGATGTTGTCCGCCCGCTGCCGTGACCGTAAGCGGGGTACGGAACGTACCAGGGTGGAATGGGGGCAGAGGGTACGGAGGAAAACTTGCGGATCCAGCTCCGTTCCAGTCCGAAAGCGACGGCGTAGGCCAGGTATTTTTCAAAGATATCGGTCGCTTCTTCCAGTTTCGTCTGCTTTTCGATGTCTTCCAGATAACTCTTGAATGCCAGCCAACGAGCGGCTGCCTCAGCCCCCTTGCGAGTCTTCGCCGGCATGTAGCGGCTTACCACGAAGAACACGATCCCGGTCAGACCCAATGCCAGCGCGGGGCAGATGGCCAGGCTCACTCCTTCGCCAAATATGGTGCCCAGGGCGAAGAAGGACAGGAAGGCCAGACCCACGGCTCCAAACGCCAGACAACCGTAGCGGTTGCGCACGCTCTCTGGCGAAGTGCGTACGAAGCCACGTTGCTCTAGCTCGCGGTACAGTTCCTTGCGGATGCCGGGCAGACGGCTGGAGAACTTGTAGCGCAGGTCGTCCAGGTCTCGTGACTGCCGGCTGCCGAAAATACCCTGAACCATTCTGACTTCGAAGGGGCGCAGGTCGTTTGTCGACTTGTCAGTGCGCTCGAAACTAAAGTCACGACTGGGGCCGGTCTCCGCCATCTTAAGATAGCCGCGCCGGGCCAGGTCGACGAGCGTGGACATGACGTCGTGAATGTGCGCCGTCTCGTCCACCAGGGTACCGACGACGGCCGGCGGGGTGTCGTCTGGCGGCTCGGTCAGATATTGCGGCACCGGTCCGACCTGGGGGTCCCGACCGGCGAGATACCAGAGGACAATGGCCGCCAGGGGACCGCCGACCGCGAGGAGCAGGCTGAAGACGAGCAGAAAAATGTTGATCGCGTCTGCCCGTTGCTCGGCCTGCTGCCACGCCGGTGTGCTGAGGTCTAATTGGCCGCTGGGGAAACGGACGCCTACTTCGACGGCGTCGCCGGAAAGCCGCGGTTCCGTGAGCCGGAATGTGGCCTGCCGGCCGTTCTCGCTTACGGTTGTTTCTATGCCATCTCCCTCACGCCCATCGACCAGCGCGGTCGTGGAAGCAGCCTCAATTCCTTCAGGCAGAGTGATGGTAATGGTGCTTTCCTGGACGCGAGCGCCCAGGTCGGCGGGCAAGGCGTTCCAGAATACCTGATCACCGGATGGTTCGGTGCGCACGGCGCCGCGCACGCGATAGGAGAGCGTATAGTTCTGGGCGCCGGAGGCCGGCGGAAAATACCAGTAGATCTCCGTTTCACCACCGTTGTCGCTGACACTCACCGTGTGCGAGGCGCCTGAACCCTCTGGTTCGTATATGATGTCGCCCTCACGGACGGAAACGTCGCCGATGCCGTCGTTGTTGCCGTTCCGTCCGGTAGGCACCGTGCGGTAACCGAATGTGAACGGTTCGCCGGAAAAGTGGAGTGTCTGGCGCTCAGTGACGAGCAGGTCGCCGTTCTCCAGCACCTGCACGTCTACGTCGAACCGCTCCCAGAAATATTGCTTGCTCTGCGCCGACGCGGTCAGCGTGGTCAGAGACAATAGGGTCAGGAGAAAGGCTGCCAAGAGTAAGGCAGGAATACTCAGTGGTTTGAAGTCAGGGCGCATGCGATCCATAAGTTTTTGCTTCATGATACGTGTTCGATTTTTACGCGGCGCCGGAGAATCCGGCAGCGAGAGGTACGCGTGCACATTATATTCAGCTTCCGCAAAATAGTCTACGCCTGGCCTCGGCGCGGGCTCAATCAAGACCGGACGCTCTCATCCAGCGCCTGATGATGGCCTCAAGCTCGCCACTCGCTTCGAGTCGTTCCAGCGCGTCATTCAGGTTGCTCAACAACTGCTCATCCTCTTTACGCACAACCAGGGCAAAAGGTTCCACAGTAACCGGCTCGCCTGCCACGTGTAGCTGCTCATTTTGGGCCAGGTAGATCCGGGCGCTGATGGCGTCTATCAGGGTGGCGTCAGCATCTCCATCGCGCACTGCGTCCAGGGCCTCCTGCGGGGTTTCCAGCGGCATGATGTCCAGGCGCGCCAGACGCCGTTCCCATTCCGTGGCAATGACATGCCCCTCTGCACCAAGCTCCACGGCAAGGGTGCGACCCTCGAGGTCGGCCATTTGCTCGATGTCTTCCTCTGTCCGCGGCGTGATCAGCAGCTGACCGGCGTTGAAGTAAGGCTCGCTGTAAGCGAAGTCACGTGTCTGTTCCACGCGGACGACCAGGGCGGAGATGAGCACGTCTACCTGTTCGGTCGTCAGTGCGTCGTACAGGCCATCGAAACCGAAGTAGGTGAATTGGGCCTCCAGGTCCAGTTCCTCGGCCAGCGCCCGCGCCAGATCGACGTCAATGCCGCGAAGCTCCCCGTCGTCGGCAGTTTCAAACGGGGGATAGGTCGGATCGAGGCCCACCCGCAGCACCCCATCTTCTTGAATGCGCTGCCACGTCTCCCCGCGCTCCAGGCAGCCAACCGTCAGCGCGATGAGCGTCAGGGCCAGGAGAAGATAGCGCGCCTGTTTTTTATTCAGCATTTCCCGTGAAGGTCTGTAACTCGCGATATATCGGCTTGGCGATGAACTCTGGGTTCACGAGCGTATAGTAATCCATGTAGCTTTTTGTCGGCGCCGGATAACGAAAGGCCCATATGCCCACCACGCGTACATAGGGCCAGTTTTCTTCGGCGTAGCGAATGGCGTCCAGCGTGTAGGCGATGCGCTGCCCGGGGCGCACGGCGCGTGTCCAACGCGGATGATCATTCCATCCGGCCTCCGTGATATAAATTTCTGTTTCCTCGTCATCGTGAGCGACCATGATCTCTCGCAGCAACTCGATGCGCCGGAAGTTCAGGAGCTCTGGGCCGGGTTCAGCATCCGGGGGAAAGGTGAGGCCGTAGGTGTGGGCGGCGAGACCGTCAAAATATTCGGCTGCTCCCGCTTCATACATTCCTTCCAGGTAGAGGAGATCGTTAAGGCCCCAGGGAGAGCCCGGCGGCTCCAGCGTGGGCGCCAGCGCGCCCGCCAGCACCGTCATATCCGGGTTGGCAGCTTTTACGGCTGGATACACAACCTTGAGCAGCTCGACGTAATCTTCAGGCGTCGTGCTGCGGTAGCCCCACTCATAGCTCAAATTTGGCTCGTTACCCACGATCAGATAGCCCACCTGCCCCCGGTAGCGACGGGCGAAGGCAGCGGCGAATGCCGCGAAATCATCGTAGGCCGTCTCGTCGAGATAGGTCAGGGGAGTATCCTCCGGTCGCGCCCACTCCGGCGTGAGGCCGATACGGGCGATCACTTTCAATCCCTGGGCGCTGGCGTGATTTACAACCATATCCGGATGACGCCAGGCGATGCCGCCATCCTCACCCTGATAGTAGGCCCAGGGGAAGAACTCGACGATCCAGGGCGCGCCCATTTCGCGCACCATTTGTAGTGTGCGCTGTATTTTCCATTCCTCGACCTCGTCTGTGAGGCGCGTGTGGACGCCGAGAACCGGGTGCTCTGTCTCTACCGTCTGGGGCGGACCCGGTACCACGAGAATTGGGGGCGGCTGGAGTAGCGTGACAATCAGCAGCAGAAAGAAGAGGCGCAGGCCAAAAGCAAACTCAAGCTCCGCCTTTGCCGGCACGCCTATGACATTGGCCAGGTCGATCCTCATTGTGGCGCCATTCGTTCCGTGGCAGGGGTGGCAGCCATTTTCTCTGCGTAAAAAGCGGCCCACCATTCCAAATGGTCGATAATGGCGTCAATGCGCACGTCGTTTGGTTCGTTACGGCGAGGCAGTTCCTGGTCCGGTCCGCTACGCTCTATGCCCTGGGTGCGATGTAAAAGCTCGTGCTCGAGCCGCATGTTGAGCAGCAGGTTCTGACAATCGTGGATCACACGTCGCACCGCGTCACCGTCTCGGGCGTGGACATAATCGGCGGAGAGGCGATACAGCAACCCCGACGGCTTACGCGCAGCCTGACGGAAGACGGCCCAGCCGGACACCTGCAGCCCGGCGAGCGCGTTGCGCCCCCACAGGCGTCGGAAACTTCCCAGCAGATAATCGAGCGGTCGTTCCGAGCGGATGGCCAGGCGGACCTGGCCCGCAGTTCCTACAGAGAGGGTCATCAGGTGTTCTGGCGCATTCTGCAGGAAAGCGTTCCAATCCACCCGGCGCAGTAGCCTGCCCGCAAGTGGAGGGATGATGGCCAGAAGGCGCTCGCCATCTTCGTATATCGCTTCAAGATTGGAGTGGGGCGCACCGGTGTTCTCGCGTGCCGGAACGGATGCTAGCGAAAGCGACTGAATATGCTCCTGAAGGCGTTCCTGTACTACCGCGAAAAGGTCTGCGGTAGTGAGTTCATCAAAATGCCCACCTCCACTCATAACAGTTGCCAGCTCCCGGAGTTGCCGGCTGGCCTGCCTCGACTCCTGCTCAGGTAGACGAGCAGGAGCCAGCGCCGCGGATGCCCGGAGCGCGCGGTGCGCCAGAAATGCGACCTGTTCAGCGGGGTGGATGTCCGCAGCGCCGGTCAGCGAGAGTGTATCACCGAGCAAGTGTTGGCCATTCTCTGCCAGGTGCCTTGCAAACAGGGGATTGAGGCGCAGATGGCGATGGACCGCACCCTCTGTCATCGTCACGACAGCCGGATCAGCGCCTGATTCCCGAGCGCAACACTCCAGATACGTGGAGCGCAGCGTATGGATGAGCGAGTTTTGGCGAACAATCAGGAGCAGATTCGAATCATGCCGGATAGGCGAGAAATCGTTCTGCTCGTACCTCGGAAAGCGGTAGGCCGCAATAAGGTCCCTGTCCAGCGTTTCCTGCAAAGCAGACATGAGCGCGTGTGCTGAATGATTCTCCATCGTGGCCCATTATCGCTCGACCACCAGCGTGCGCGCAAATGCGGAGTGGGATGCGGCGTGGTGGCGCGTCGCACGATGGCTCGTCAGGCCATGGTCTGACTTCTTGAACAAGATGGATCAGGAAATTGGTACACGTCTGAGGCCAGGCAGGTATAATAAGCCGGCAGTCCGAACTTGCAGGCATCGAGGAGAATTCATGCGCATTTTTGTAACAGGGGCGACCGGCTTTGCCGGCTCCCACCTGGTTGACGATCTGCTGGCCCAGGAGCACGAGGTTTTCGGGCTATCCTATGACGAAAATGAACCGCAACGGCACGCGGGACATCCGCTGTACAGGTCTATCACCGGCGATCTACTGGATCTATCCTCGTTGGAAGCAGCGCTGGCAGTTGCGCAACCGGACGTGATCTATCACCTGGCGGGCTGGGCGCTGACGGCGCAATCCTGGGACTATCCGGCGCGAACGTTCAATGTGAATACGGCGGGCACGGCCAACCTGTTGCAGGCAGCCGTGGCCTGTGGCAATCCACGCGTGGTGGCGGTGACCAGCGCCGAGATCTACGGTGTGGTCACGCCGGAGCAATTGCCGATTACCGAAGAGAGCGTCCCGAACCCGCACCACCCCTATGGTGTCAGTAAGTGGGCAGCGGGCCGCCTGATTCCGCTCTACTGGAACCGCTACGAGCTGCCCGTGATCGAGGCGCGCCCGTTCAACCATATTGGTCCGCGACAGGCGCCGGGTTTCGTGGTGCCTGACTTTGCCAGTCAATTGGCGGCAATCAAACTCGGCCAACAGGAGCCGACCATATCGGTGGGTAACCTCTCTGCAGAACGGGACTTTACCGACGTGCGCGACGTTGTCCGTGCCTATCAGGCGCTTGCCGAGCAGGGGCAGCCGGGCGAGGCCTATATCATTTGCTCGGGGCAGGCGGTTCCCATTCACTACCTGTTGAACGTGCTGGTGGAGACCGCGGGCGTGGCAGTAGAAATCGAATATGACGAGGAACGAATGCGGCCCTCTGATACGCCGGTGCTCTTTGGAAGCTATGCCCGGCTCAACGAACACACCGGCTGGTCGCCGCAGATACACCTGCGGGAGTCACTGCGCGCTGCCTATGAGGATTGGCTGCAACGATTGGCGCAAGCGGAAGCCTGAACTGTGAAGGCGGCCTGAGGGATGATGGCTAAGGGGAAGGAACGGTTGGATAAGCTGCTGGTGGCCCGTGGGCTGGCGCAATCTCGCTCGCGAGCACAGGCGCTGATCATGGCCGGCGAAGTGACGGTCGACGGCCAACGTGTGGAGAAGGCGGGAACGCAGGTATCGTCGGAGGCAGCGATTGAAGTGGCGCAGCCCTTGCCATACGTTAGCCGCGGTGGTTATAAGCTGGCCGAAGCGCTGGATACCTTCGAAATTGACGTTGCAGGCAAGCGCTGCGCCGACGTGGGGGCATGCACCGGCGGGTTTACCGACGTCTTGCTCCAACGCGGCGCGCGCCAGGTGTATGCCATCGACGTCGGTTACGGACAGCTCGCCTGGAAGCTGCGCCAGGACGAGCGGGTTGTGGTCATGGAGCGTACGAACGCGCGCTACCTGGAGTCGCTACCGGAACACGTGAATTTTGTAGCCATTGACGTCTCATTCATTTCGCTGCGCCTTATCCTGCCCCAGGTAAAGCAGTGGCTGGCGGAGAATGGGGACGTGGTGGCGCTGGTCAAGCCCCAGTTCGAGGCGGGCCGCGACCAGGTGGGTAAGGGGGGGATCGTGCGCGACGTTAAGGTGCACCGTCAGGTGCTGGAAGGGATGATTAGCTGGGCCGAGGCGGAATCGCTGGGTGCCTCAGGCCTCATCCGTTCGCCGATTGAGGGGAGCGCGGGTAACGTCGAGTTTTTGCTCTGGCTGCGACCGGGTCGTGCGGCGGACGGGCGCGTGGCGGAGATGATCGATGCTGCCCTGGAAGATGAGGTTTAGGACGCCAACCAGCGCCTAGGGGCGCACTCTGATTTCTCCCACCCACTTGACCTGTCGCAGGGCGTCGTCGCGCTCGCTGGGCACAATGAGGCGCACGAGGCCTTGCTCGCGCGTCAGTTCCCGACCGTCGACGGTGAAGGCCAGGAGAATTGGCCCATCCGGATCCGGATTAATCAGCTCCCCGCGAAAGACACGATTGCCAAAACCGTCGGCGCTGAGCACTTCTGCCTGCGACCACGGTTCGTTGACATAATGGCGCACGACGTCAAGAAGGCGCGCGCCGCCGAACGTGAAGGGGCCGGACGTGCCGTGGCCCGTGCTGACGATATAACAGTTGGGCACGGCGACGGGCCGCAAGCGCTTCAGGTCAGAAACGGTCACGCTGTGCCGGGCGCCGGACGGCTCGATCAGCGAGAAGGTTGGATCGGGCGAAGGCGGCTCAGGATTGGGATCGTGAGCGTGTGGTTGCAGAGGGTCATGCTTGTGATCGTCGGTCATAACGGTATGTTAGCCTCACTCACACTTTCTGGACCGCTCTGTTATACTTGGGCCCATGGATAGAAACAAGATACGCAATTTTTGCATCATCGCCCACATTGATCACGGCAAATCAACCCTTGCCGACCGGCTTCTACAGGTTACGGGTACGATCTCTGAGCGAGAGATGCAGGATCAGGTTCTGGACGATATGGACCTGGAACGTGAGAAAGGGGTAACGATCAAAGCCTCCGCCGTGCGCATGTCCTATACGGCGTCCGACGGCGAGACGTACGAGATGAACCTCATCGATACGCCAGGCCACGTCGACTTCTCCTACGAGGTCAGCCGCGCGCTTCAGAGTTGCGAAGGAGCCATCCTCGTCGTCGATGCCAGCCAGGGCATCGAGGCGCAGACGTTGGCCAACCTGTATTTGTCGCTGGAGGCAGATCTGGAATTGGTGCCGGTGGTGAACAAGATCGACCTGCCCGCGGCTCTGCCTGATGACGTCGCCGAGGAGATTGAGGAACTGATCGGCATTCCAGGGGAGGATGTCATTCCCATAAGCGCCAAGCTGGGCACCAACGTGGACCGTGTCCTGGAGTCCGTGGTGCGTACGGTTCCGCCCCCGCGCGGTGAGTCTGATGCGCCTTTGAGGGCGCTGGTCTTCGATTCGCACTATGATGCCTACAAAGGGGTCGTGGCCTACGTGCGCGTTTTCGACGGCGCGATCCATGACGGCGACTGGATACGCATGATGTCCAATGGCGTAGAGGCGGAACCACTCGAGCTGGGCATCTTCAGCCCGCGCATGAAAGCGGTGCAGGCCCTAACGGCTGGCGAGGTGGGTTACGTAGCCACAGGGCTGAAGACGGTGCGCGAGTGTCGCGTGGGCGACACGATCACGCTGCGCGATCGGCCCGCCGAAAAGCCGTTGCCCGGCTATCGGCCGGCGAAGCCGATGGTTTTTGCCGGCATCTATCCCACTGACGGCGAGGACTACCCGCTGCTGAAGGAAGCATTGGAGAAACTGCAGTTGAACGACGCGGCGCTTGTGTTCGAACCAGAGACCTCGAACGCGCTGAACTTCGGTTTTCGCTGTGGCTTCCTGGGGCTCTTTCACATGGAAATCGTGCAGGAACGATTGGAACGGGAGTACGATCTGGACATCGTGGCTACGGCGCCCAGTGTGGAGTATGAGATCGTACGTGCGCATACGGGCGAAGTTGAGTTAATCGACAGCCCGGCCGATCTGCCGGATCCCGGTGAAATTGAAGAAATTCGCGAGCCGTGGATGCACGTGCAGATCTTTACGCCTGATGAATTTTATGGGACCGTGATGGAGCTGGCGATGGGCCGGCGCGGCGAGTTTGGGGGGCAAGAGTATCCCGCGCCCGGTCGCGTGGTGCTCAAGTTCGATATTCCCCTTGCGGAGATCATCGTCGATTTCTACGATAAGCTGAAGAGCGGCACACGCGGCTACGCTTCCATGGATTATGAGTTCGCCGGTTACCGGGCGTCGGACCTGGTGAAACTGGAAGTGCTGGTCAACAAGCAGCCGGTAGACGCTCTGGCGATGATCGTGCACAGCGACGATGCCTATCACCGCGGACAAAGGCTGGTGACGCAGTTGAAGAAAGAGATTCCGCGGCAGATGTTTGAGGTGCCGATCCAGGCTGCCGTCGGGAAGCGCGTAATCAGCCGCGCCACGGTAAAAGCGTTGCGCAAAGACGTCTTAGCCAAGTGCTATGGCGGCGACGTGACGCGCAAGCGGAAATTGCTGGAACGCCAGAAAAAGGGCAAGAAGCGGATGAAGATGATCGGCAATGTGGAGGTGCCGCAGGAGGCGTTTATGGCGGTGCTGAAGCTGAGCGACGATTAGCGTCTGCCCAGATGACGGGCTCCCCATGGCTGTCAGACGATTGGTCTACGGCGTGCCGTGTTCCTCTTGAAAGAGGCTATAATCACCGTGGTGGTGTTTGCTAGCGGTGACTCACGGAACGAGACGTCTGCAGCAGGCGGCGCGTGACAGTTTAGCGGCAACGATAGAAGATCTGATTTGAGATGAAACGGTTGAGTGCAAAAGTGTACGGACGGGTTCAGGGAGTTTTCTTCCGCGACACGACGAGACGTGAGGCGCAACGGCGCAACGTTAGCGGTTGGGTTCGCAATGAGCCAGATGGCAGCGTGCGCGTTGTAGCCGAAGGCTCACAAGGGGCCTTGACCGAATTAGAACGCTTTCTCCATCAGGGTCCTTCCTCGGCAAGGGTGGAGCGCGTAGAGACAACGTGGGACGATGCCACGGGAGAGTTCAGTGGATTTCGCGTTCGCTACTAGTTCGGAAAACGGAAACCGCGAGCGGCTGGCGTGGCTGATTCTGCTATGCAGCTTCCTGGTATGGTTGGGCCTGATCATCGCCGTCCCTATTGGCGTCAGCAGCTTCCTGCACAATGCGAGCCGGCCGTTGCTCCTGGCCGTGCAGGCCAATGAAGGCACCGTGGGGCTCTCATCTCCTGCGGGCCAACGGGATGCGATTTTCGTGGGAGAGCCGGCGCGCACCATCGAAAACGGGAGCGCCAGCATTCTGACCAGCACCACAGATACGGCTCTGATTAGCGTCTTTACGCCCGAACAGACGGAGGTCCTCTCGCGCATTCAGGTGTACGCCAACACGGGCCTGGAAGTTACCGAGGCGCGCGCCCCTCGTTTTGAGATGAGCCAGGACAGTTATGAACTCGCTCTGGAGCTGACTTCAGGAAGGGTGCGCATTAACCTGCCCGAGCCAGACAGCCGGCCCACCGTGGTTCGTGTTACCACGCCACAGGACGGCGAGATCGTACTGGAAGATCCGGGCCGCTATTCGTTTGACGTAACCAACGCGGCGTCCAGCGTCGTCGTCCTGGAGGGCCAGGCGGGTGTCGCCTACCGCGAGTCAGCCCTATCGCTGACCACTAACCAGCGAGCGCTGATTCAGGCTGAGGGCGCATTGGACGGCCCCCTGGACAGCGAGCGTAATCTTGTGGATAACAGCGATTTTAACGATGAGCTGCGAAGCTGGATCGCTCTTGGGTGGGAGGCCGACCAGGAACCGGGCGAGACCGATTTGACGGATGTGGATGGTGATACAGCTGTCCGTTTTCACCGGGTGGGAGAGGGCCACGCCGAAGCGGAGATCCGCCAGGTGGTAAACCAGGACGTTACGGATTTTACAACGCTTGAATTATTCGTCACCATGCGTGTGGCGCAGCAAAGCCTGGGCGTGTGCGGTGTGCAGGGTAGCGAGTGCCCGCTTTTTGTGCGCATCACGTATGACGATATTCACGGCGCAGAGCAGGTCTGGCAGCAGGGATTCTTTGCCCAGGGTACCGTGTCTGGCGACACGCCGGATATCTGCCAGTTTTGCTCGACGCCGCGCCTGCCACACTTACGGGTACCGTTGAATCAGATTTATTTCTTTGAATCGGGCAATCTGCTGGAGAGAATGGCCCAACAGAACATCGCCCCCCGTTTCATCAAGAGCATCAGCCTGGTGGCCTCCGGCCACACGTTCGACACGCAAATCCTGGACGTGGGCCTTATCGCTGTAGAGTAGTCCGAGCGCCTGACCGTGCGCTCACTCCCCATCCCAGTTACGCAGCCAGTTTTCCAGGTCCTCCGGTGAATTGGCCACGAGGGGCGTGAAGGTGACGCCGGGATAGTTCTGTTTAAACCAGGATGCGGTGAGGATGCCGGGCCAGTGGTGGGGGTTGACAGCTACGACGTGGCGTTCCTCTAGCTGCCCCACGCCGGCGTCATCGGCCGAGAACCCGATTGTGTAACGGGCGGCATAACTGCCGCGCGCTGCCGCCAGCAGCCATTTCTCGCTCGCCGTTGGGGGCAGCAGCACGTAAACGCGGCGATACTCCTCTCGCGGCTCTCCGCTGGGCACCAGCTGTGTTTGCTCAGACACACGGACCAGGCGCTGGGCCAACAGGCGCGCCCCACCGTCTCCCACAAAGCGGATGTCATAGAGCCCGTTGCGGTCTGGGGTAAACGTATAACGCCAGATAATGCGGTCATCTTCCTGGCTGGTGCCCTTGAAGAGCGTTGTGGCCCGTTTGCCATCCGGGCGTGTCACCGTCAGCTCTACGAAGGGATGATTGTTCATGGAGGAGACGGCCGCAGCGATGGTGTTTCCCGGTTCTGGGTGTTCTGGAGCCAGTGCGATGTGCGTGTCGCCGGCGCCAACGATGGCAATGCTGCGTTTGTAGCGACCGTCGGGCAATAACACGGCGTTGCGCCAGAAGATGCTTTGTTGCCGTTTGGGCAGTGATGGCGCGGAGCGCAGAAAGATTGTAATAATGTTGGCCTCTGCCTCCACGCTCAACCGCAACGTTTCCCAGCGACTGAGCGGCTGCGCCACGTCGCTCCACTGGATGAGTGGGCTTTCGGGATCGAGACCACCGGTTGGATCAACGCCGACCTGCACATTCACATCGCTGGCCTGGACGCGGCTCCCCGGTTGCTCGTCTTCGCTAGACCATGCCTGGGCCATCGCGGACAACTCGTAACGATTGCCCGGCGCGGCGGGAACCTGTTGCCACAGGCCCCCGATGTGCGTGGCGTACGGCGTGCTGACCTGTTGGGCCGGCTGTTCGTCGACGGTTGCCTCGCCGAAAGTGGGCGTCTGGTTTTTCCAGTCGGGATCGCCATCCTGCGGTTTCAGCCACCACGGCGCCCAACCGGCCGCCATCTGCAGCTGCTCGTCATTGCGATAGGCCACGTACTCTCCGTCAAAATCGCCGTTGAGAAGCAGGTTGGTCTGTTCCATGGAAAATCTAAGTCCCGGTACTAGCTTTCAGGTATTTCGTAGGTGCTGATTGTGTAGTCCAGCGTCTCCAGATAGACGTCCTCGAAAGAGTTGTCGTACATCGTAGTGAAGAGGAGGAACGTCGTACCACGCGTCTCAAGGAAGGAGGTGCCGCTGTAATCGCCCGAGGGCGATTCCCAGATGAGGCGCTCGCTGCCGTCGGGCTGCACCTGGTCGTCCAGAATACGGATATCGGTCGCATAATACTCCCGCAATAGTTCCAGCCCAAACGCGCCGGCCTGCGAACGACTGACTTCTTCGCCGTCGTTGTAAGTGATATTCTGGATCACAGCGTGCTCATCCGGCGAGTAGAACGTATCGACGATGGAAAAATCGCCCTCTGTTGATTCATAACGCCAGGGAGTAGGCACCTCTATGGTGAACAGACTGTCCGGGCCGGTGAAGGTGTAGATCCAGTTGTACTCAACCTGGTCGGCTGCGGCTTCCGTGTTGACCTGAATCGTATCGGCAACCTGGGCGTAAAGGTCAGAGTAAGCGTCAACACGATCGTCGTCGGCCCAGAAATCGAAACTATAGATGATCGGCCCATATTGATCGTACAGAGTGATTACCGTCTGGGGCACGCCTTCGAAGGACATGTTCTTGGTGACGGTGGCAGTGCCCAGTTCCGTATCAACCTCCTGGTTAGCTACGACGTAATCGTCAAAGACGATGAAGAAATTCAGGTCGCGGTTCTCAACGAAATTGGTGAACGCCTGACCATCTAAGTCATAGCCGGTGTGAGTCACCTGGACGTAGATGAAGCCGGACCCATCAGGAGCGTCAAAGGACGCTGCCCCCTCGGAATCCTCGACGGTCCAGCCCAGGGGTGGAACAAGGGTAAAGAGGTTCTCCGGATGTGTATAAGGCGTGTTGGATAGCTCAACGTCTGTGGCGTCCGCCGGGGGGTCATCGTCCGTCGCGGGAGCCTTCGTGGGCGCTGCCTCTTGTGCCGGTTCGGCCGTCGTTGGCGTTGGCTCGATTGTCGCCGTTGGCGGGATTTCGGTTTCGGTTGGAGCGGGCGGGACGGTATCTGTAGGCGCCGGCGCCTGAGTTGGCTCTGGAGCAGGTTCTTCTCCCTGGAACACGCTGCAGCTCAAGGCCGGAAGAGCCAGGATCATCAAGAACAATAATATATTGCGCAAGGGATTCATTTTGAATATTTTCCTTTGAACATAACTGGAATCGCGCCACTGACCGTGCCCGGCATTGTGGCAGACACTATTGTAGCACCGCCAGAAAAAAGTGGGCTGGCGCTGGCCAATTTAGGAGTAAAAGGCTATGCTGCGCGCTAATCGAAGCCCAACCCTCTCTCCTTCAATGAAACGTATCGCTGGCGACCGATGATAACGTGGTCAAGTAATTCAATATCCAATAACTTTCCCGCCTCGCGTATCTGGCGCGTGACGTGTACGTCTTCAGGCGACGGCGAGGGGTCGCCTGACGGATGGTTATGAGCCACGATCAGAGCTGCCGCATTCTCCTTGATCGCGGCCCGAAACAGCTCTCCGACGCGCACCACAGACGTATTGAGACTACCCACATATATGGTCGGGGTGCGCAAGACGTGATTGCGCGTATCGAGCAAGATAAGCCGCAGATGTTCCTGCTCTAGCAGCATCATCTCCGACATCAGCAGGTTGGCAGCGTCGGCGGGGGACGTGACCCGAGGTCGCTCCTCTGGCGCAGCCACCAGCAGCCTTCGACCCAACTCCAGCGCTGCCTTCACTTCGGCGGCCTTGGCCGGTCCGATGCCTTTGACGTGGCACAGCTCGGCGAGCGAGGCGCGAGCCAGGCCCGGCAAGCCGTTGAAGTGTGCCAGAAGCCGTTCCGCCAATCGCAGCACATTTTCGCCGCCCACGCCGGTGCGCAGTGTGATGGCCAGCAACTCCTGGTTTGAGACGGCGCGGGCGCCGAGGCGTGTCAGCCGCTCGCGCGGTCGCTCGTCTTGAGGAAGATCGCGGATCATTGGTGCATATTCGATGGGCATATCTTCCTGCGACATATCAGGGAACGGCCTTCATCAGTTCAACTAACTCCTGCCACTCTTCCGACGTCATGTGCAATGAAACGCCGCCCAGTTCCAGATGGTAGACGTATTCGCCGTCCTCGTCGCTACGCCATACGAAGTAAGATTCAGTTTCGGCGATGATGTCTCCTTCGGGATTGCTCTGGTTATTGTCAGTCATCTTATCCCTCCTTTCCTTGGTCTATTCCCGGGAGCCATGAAGGATGGCGCCGGGAGGCTGATAAACATTAGCGGCGCAGGCGCCGCTCGAAGACACACATCTCAAACGCCTCTTCGATCTGCCAGCCCGCTTTCTCCAGAGCGCGACGGAACTCGGCAGTGGCCGGCGGCTTTACCCGTAGCGCCTGGCGGCCCAGCTCAGAGGCAAGCGCCCGCAGATCGGCGCCCATTGCCGGCAGACGTTCCGCCGGCCCATCCAGGTAATTAACCCACAGCACTTCTTCATGTTCTGCCTGCACAATGACCACTCCTCTCGTGTGTGGCTCACTGTCGCGCCACCAAAAGAGACGGTTCTGCTCTTGCAGGAAGTGCAGTTCGGGCGCGAGCTCGAGCCACTTCCACCGTTCTTCGTAGAAGCCGCTCCAGGTCCTGAAGCCCTCTGATGCAGATAACCATTGGCGGACTGCGTCGACCTCAGCGGCCTTCACCGGCTCCAGACGGCTGGTGACGGTCGGCTCGCTGCGGGCAGACGCTTCGGCGACGCAGAAATTGCCCGCCAGTTGAAAGCCGCTGTCTGCCGCCAATTTGTGTACAGCCTCGTTCTCCGCTGCCGTGGCGAAGCGCAATACGCCGCGGCCGATTTCGTCGGCCAGTTGTACGGCGTGGTTATGCAGCAGACGGGCAATGCCCCGTCCACGTTGCTGTGGATGGACGCGCAGTCCTTCCAGCCACCACTGATCAGGGCGCAGGCGGGTCAGCTTGCCAAATCCAACCAGTTGGTCCCCTTCCCAGGCCAGCATAAATTGCCCGTGAGGGTCGGCGGTCCACTCTGCAAATCGGCGGGGGACGTAATCGTCGCCTTCCCAGATATGAGCTGAGAGGGCAGCAACGGCGTCGGCGTCCTTGGGTGTTGCCGGGCGCAACGAAATCGTGCTCATCAAACGCGCCTAGTGACGGAAGAAATTGGCAATGAAGAACCAGAGATTGGCGGGTCGCTCGGCGAGCCGGCGCATGAAGTATGGATACCACGCTGTGCCATACGGGATGTAGACGCGGACTCGATATCCCTGCTGCGCCAGCATCTCCTGGGTGCGGCGACGCACGCCGTAGAGCATCTGTAGTTCGTATGCGTCCGCCGGGATATTCTCCTCTCGCGCGTATGCCATCGCTGCCTGCAGCATCTCGTCGTCATGGGTGGCGATGGCGGCATAGGCGCCATTGGCCCGCGCCTGCTCGCCGAGTAGCAGTTTCGTGAGCCGCACGAAGTTTTCGTTCGTTGCGGCCTTATCGCTAAAGGCGATCTCCGGCGGTTCGCTGTAGGCGCCTTTACACAGGCGAACAGATACGCCTTCCCCTATCAGGTGACGCACGTCCGCCTCACTGCGGTACAGGTAGGCCTGGATGACGACGCCGGTGTTGGAGAAGCCATACGCTTCGCGGAGGGTGTGAAAGAGATCCAGTGTGGCTTCTACCAGCTCGCTTTCTTCCATATCGATGCGTACGAAAATATTGTGTGCCTGTGCCCGTTCCAGTATATGGCGCATATTATCTAGCGTCAGCTGCCGGTCAATCTTCAGTCCCAACTGGCTCAGCTTGACCGATACGTGTCCGCGCACGCCGGAGGTTGAAATGTCGTCGAGCATGGCAAGAATCTCGTCACGAGCGGCATTGGCTTCTGCAACGTCGGTGATGCTTTCGCCGAGGTAGGCCATGGTCGTCGTCATGCCCTTGGCGTTGAGCTGGCGGGCTACCCGAATGGCGTCGTCTCGCGTTTCGCCGGCGACAAAGCGGCTGGCGACGTACCAGGCCGGTGGAAACTCTGTGACGAGCCTGTTGGCCCACTCCGCCCCTGCCAGGTAAAGGAGGAAGGCGCGCAGCCATTTCGCTGCGTAGAGGTATAGAAGCAGAGCCACGAGAAGCAGGCCGAGGAGAGTAAAGAAAGAGGAGCGTTTCTTGTCTGTCATGAGAGTGCCTTATCGGTGGTTAAAGAACCGCGACTGCGTTCATCTTTTTCTTGCGCGTTTATTGTACAGCAGGCGTGCCATGGGCCAAATTTATCATTGCCGGATAGGCGTAGTTGTGTTTTTCTTGATATGATAACTTGTGCCGGTTTTGCGGTGGGCGAGCGGATGACGTTACGTAGACAATGTCCTTTACAACAATGCCAACATCTGCGCCGATTCTTCTCATCGATTGCCCTGGTGGCCTGCTCAGTGATCAGGCGCGGCAATTCCTTAAACTAGAACAGATAGTAGAAGTCCACGACCGGAGGGCGCTGACGCTGGCCCTTGATAGGTTTGAGCCGGCGCTTTCTATCCTGGATACCGCCATTGACTGGACCAGCGGGCTGGAGGTCCTCGAAACCTTACGGAGACGCTATCCCCAAACGCCCGTGGTGGTGGCTACAGCGCGGGGCGACGAAGCCACCGCGGTTGCGGCGATGAAGGCGGGCGCCAATGACTACGTGTCTTTGCGCCAGGAAGGAGCGTCGCGTTTGAAGCAAGCCGTTGGCAAGTTGCGGCGTCGGGCCGGGAGCCAGGCAGACGATTGTGCTATCGCCCGCGAGGGGCGCATGACACAGCCTGACCGGCGAGAGCTGGAATTGCTGACCACCCTGCAACAGGTCGGGGCGCTGCTGACGACCAGCTTGGGGCTGGAAGAAGTCTATGAACGCATTTTCGATTTACTGTCAGAAGTGGTCGACTATGACAGTGTATCGGTCCTGCTCTTGCAGGATGATGGCACGCTGGAGATGGTTGCCTCCCGCGGCCTGGACGATGTGGCTGCCGTGGAGAAATTTGTGCGGGAGCTGGAGTTTGACACGGTCCACGGCCGGACGGACGATGGCTCATATCGTGTGATTGGCGACACACGAGCGGATGGGAATTGGAGTGTGGACGCATCTATGGCCAAGATCCGATCCTGGATAGGCGCCCTGTTGACCGTTAAGGATAAGTCTATCGGCATGCTCAACGTGGATAGCAAGACGCCGCACGCCTATGATGCTGCGGTGGGTGAAACGGTGCGTGCCTTTGCCAATCAGGCGGCGGTGGCTATCGAGAACGCGAGATTGTATGAAGAGACCCGGCAGCGAGCGAACGAATTAGAAATCGTATACCAGGTAGCAGTAGCGACGGCCAGTGTAGTTGACATCGATAGCCTGATCGCAGAGACGACTACGTTCATCGCCGAGCGAATTTACCTGGACGTCTTTGGCTTTATCTTGCTTGACGAGGAAACCGGCAGGTTCGTACCACATGCCTCCTACCACGGATTGCCACAGGAGGGGTTCGAAACCTCTGTGCCCGTAGACAATAGCATTACCGGACGCGTCGTGCGCACCGGTGAACCGCTCGTGGTTCCGGATGTGCGCGAGCATCCACTCTACTTTCCGATTGTCCAGGAAACACGGTCAGAAATCGCCGTGCCGCTGCACGCAGCCGGGCGTGTTATCGGAGCCATCAACGTGGAAAGCCGAGAGCGAAACGCATTTTCACACGCGGATTTGCGCTTCCTGACGACGCTGGCCAGGCAGGTGGCGAGTGCATTTGAGCGAGCGCAGCTCTATAAGGATCTGGAGCAAGACGCGGCGCAACTGGCCAATGAGGTTCGCAAGCGTACGAGCGAGCTGCAGGCGGAACGCGATCGCATGCTTGC
>JBMCFH010000042.1:0-21578 GCA_048620455.1 Chloroflexota bacterium
CCCCGCCGGCTGCTCTTGCTACTCCCCGACATTGCCAGTACGGAGCACCCGCTCTATCTACTGTGACCGGAAGCGCGCCGGGGCGCGCTATGCCGGTACTCGCGCCGCTTTAGGGCGACGCCGTGAGTACCAACGGCAGGTAGATCAGGTGCTCTTCCTGGACCACGTCTATGGTGATCGTAGCCAGGTTAGAGTCGCTGGCGCCGTCGTTGACGCGCCAGGTAAAGCT
The DNA here is from genome assembly GCA_048620455.1 of Chloroflexota bacterium. Classification (GTDB taxonomy): domain Bacteria; phylum Chloroflexota; class Anaerolineae; order Promineifilales; family Promineifilaceae; genus JAAYYY01. The sequence goes on from JBMCFH010000042.1 coordinate 230, forward strand.
GTCAGTGCCCACGTAACCGTCTGTGGGCGTGTAGGTCCGGGTGTCACCCGTGCCGCTCAGGGCGCCGTGTTGGGGCTGATCGACGATGGTGAAGGTATAGGGGCCGGGCAAGCCGTCCGGATCGTCGTACTGTAGCTGGACAACGACGCTGGAGCCGCTGGCGGTCATGTAATCGTCCGACTGGGCCACAGGCGCTTCGTTCTGGACGTCGACGGTGATGGTCGCCACGTTGGAGTCGTCACTGCCATCATTCACGAGCCAGGTAAAGCTGTCGCTGCCCGCGTAGCCGTCATCCGGCGTGTACGTGCGCTCGTCGCCCGCGCCGCTTAGCGTGCCGTGCTGCGGCTGATCGACGATGGTGAAGGTGTAGGGGCCGGGCAAGCTGTCCGGATCGTCGTATTGCAGCTGGACAACGACGCTGGCGCCGCTCGTGGTCGTGTAACTGCCGGACTGGGCAAGGGGCGGTTCATTTTCGACGGTGATGGAGACGGTGCCTTCGTTGGAGTCGTCGATGCCGTCGCTCACGCGCCAGGTGAAGCTGTCGTTGCCGACGTAGTTGGTATCCGGTGTATAGGTGAAATTGGGTTCATCTTCGCTGCCGTTGAGGGTCCCGTGCTCGGGGCCATCGACGATGGTGAAGGTGTAAGGACCGGGTCCGCCGTCCGGATCGGTGTAGGCCAGTATGATGTCCAGCGGTGTGTTTGCCGGCGTTGATTCTGTCTGAATTGCGGCTACCGGAGGCTCGTTCTCGCCGGTTGTGGATACGCCAATGCCGATTGTGGCTACGTTGGAGCTTTCCAGACCGTCGCTCACACTCCAGGTGAAGCTATCGATGCCGACGAAACCGGTGTCTGGTGTGTAGGTGAGGTTGGGTTCGGTGCCGGACAAGGTGCCGTGATCGGGTGGGTCGACGATGGTGAAGGTAAAGGGGCCCGGTCCGTCAAGGTCCGTGTACTCCAACGTGATCGATACCGGTGCATCCACGGCCGTGGTGTAGCTGCCGTTTTCGGCAATCGGGGCCTGGTTGCAGTAGCCAAGGCCAAGCAGCCCCTTCTCGTAATGGGTCTCGACGTCGGCGTCGCTGAGGGCAACATTGTGGATGGCCACTTCGTCAATGGTGGCGTTGGCGTTGTATTTATTGTCGTGAATTCCGATAGTGACGGGGTTTTCATTGTCGAAGCCGGCGGGGAAGGTGTGGGTGCTGGTTACGACCAGCGTTCCATCCACGTACAGACGCATTTCGCCCGCGGTGCCGTCGCGCACGCCGGCGAGATGGTGCCACTCGCCGTCGTCGATGGGCGTGTCGCCCACGATGAGTTCTTGCTCTGAGGTTTGATCGTGGTTGTCGCGCAGGGAGAACGCGGGCAAATTAGCTTTCCTTTCCTCATCTTCGTCATCACAGCCAAGCCACCAACTGGCGTCGAAAGAATGCTTGCCAAAGAAAACGGTGCCGTAGCATGATGATTCGGTCTTAACCCACAATTCCAAGCTAAAGCTGTCGGTGTTGGTCCAATCAAGCCGGTCGTCGTGGGAGGCGAGCAGGCCGTCGTCGTCGCCGTCGAAGGTCTGCGCGCCGCCAACCCTGCCGCTGTCAGCCACGGGGCAACTATTGCCGCTACAGGTGGCGTTGTTGCCGCCGATAATATCCACGAACTCAGTTCCCTCCGTTTCATCCAGCTGCCAGTAGGAAAGTAGATCCGCGGAGCAGACCATCTCCGACTGCTGCGGCTGTACGTCCTGCTGAGCCGGGTCGGTTGCTGAGCGGGCATCGGCAGCGCCGGTGACCATGAGCAATAGAAGTGTAAGCAGGGCTGCCGTTAATGACAGTCCCAGTAAACTGATCCGTTTCGACCACATAGATTCAGACATCATCGTTCTGTTTTCCCCCTTTTTACTCCCTGAATAACATTATCGACTGTTTGAACTGCTGATTGATATTTTCAATATTGCTATTGCCTCCTTTCCCTGAGGGGGTGATAAGCGCACGCGTGGCGCGCCGTCCATGGTGAGCGGGCTAGTAAATGCCCCTGTTTGCGGATCGAACCATTGCAGCGAGATGTCTTCGTGCGCTCCCGCGAGGTCCATCTCAAACGGCTCACCGCCGGCGCTGTAGACGGCGTACGCCTCTCCCCTTTTGCCAAAACAGAAGGCGCCTTCCTGCTGTGAAATTAGCTCGTTGCACGGCGCCATCTCCTGGAACGGTAGCTGCTCTAGAAAGCGTCGCAGGTGACCCATCTCTTGCAACATGGGGGCCAGCGACTCCAGCGTCACGTCGCCTCCCTGACCATAGGCGTCGAAGTAGTGCAGCTCGTAATTGCCGCCGGCGAGGTAGATGGGATAGAGGATATGCGAGCGTACTGTGTGCCTTGTATCTTCGCTGATCTCTGCCACTCGCGGTGTTTCGTCAACCATCACGGGAATGGGATGGCCCGCGCCGGCGCTACGGCGACGGTGGTCGGCGACGATGCGGTTGAGGTTGAGCCTCTCGACCGTGGAAAGATTGCCGGCGCCGTTACCGGCCTGGATGCTGGTCAGATCAAAGGCCTCATCGTCCAGGAAAGGCCAGCGCGGCTTGCGGTGTACGGTGATGGGGTGGTCGTACGGATCCAGTTCGCGCAACATCTCTGCCAGCCTGATAGCCTGGGCGTTGCTGTAGATCTCGTTGGCTTCCTCCCCGATGTTCCAGATCAAAGCCGGGTGGTGTGCGAAACGGGCGACCATTTCCCGATAGTAGAGGTAGTGATCGAAATCGTGCCAGGCGCTATCGTCGGCGAGTACAAAGTGCAGGGCGATGCCTTGCTCCTGCACGTAGGTAAAGAATGATTCCCATTCCTGCAGGCGGGCCACGTCGAAGCGGTCGCTCTGCGCTTTGGCCTCGGCGGCTGTGTCGCCTAACCAGGGCCAGGTGTCGTTGCGGTCGCCGGGGCGGATGTTGTTGGCGACGAAGTAGATGCTGTTGACGGCGTGATCGCGGAGGAAGTCGACGGCCTCCCTTTTTTGCGCCCAGCCGCCGAAAGCGGCGCCCAGGAAGTTTTCAGGATCGTCGATGCCGCCTTTCAACCAGAAGTCGCCGCTGCTGAATCTGAGATAGTGTTGTCCCTGCGCGTCCCGTAGGAAGCCGCTGCAGGTCAGGTCGGGCAGCCCGCCGGGCCGGTAAGGCCGGCAGCCGGTGGGTTCTGTGACCTGGAATGCGCCGTGATAACCGGCCAATTGCGGATGGGAGCTGGCTGTGGAGAACTGCCAGTCGCCCGGGGCGTCGGGCGCAAAACGGACCGTCCACACGGATCCGGCGTCGCCGCCCTGACCGTCGCCGTTGTAGAAGGCGGGAACGGTGAGACTCTGGCCTATAGGGCCGGTGAATGTCACGTCGACCCTGATCTGGAACGGGTTCTGGGCTTCGTCACGGGCGTTAGCCTTAGGACCGTGTAGAGGGATTTCCACTTTGCTCCATTGGGCGAAGGAGCCAAGCTGGCCCAACTCTTTCTCTTGACGCGGCTCGACGAAGTCCGCGGCGGGGATGCCCAGACCCTTGATGGGCAGAGGAATTCGTCCGTATCTGTAGAGTATGCTCGCCGCCAACACTGTTCCCACGATGATGAGGATTGTGAGCGCAGAGAAGGCCAGTAGCCGGCTCTTGCCTGCAATCCATGCTCTGATCGACATTTGCATCGTAACCATTACTTCGTAAGACACGGCGGCGGCCTTAATGGCTACGCCGTCTCGCCGCCGTCGACCGCAATCGTCTGACCGCTAATGAAACACGCCTCGTCAGAGCACAGAAAGCGGACCAGGGGCACGACGTCCTGGGGACGGCCCAGGCGGCCCGCCGGCGTGCGCCGTACGATCTGTGCTTTCTGCTTCTCCGTGAGCGCCTCTGTCATCGCCGTTTCCAGAAAGCCCGGAGCCACTGAGTTAACCGTGATATGGCGGCTGCCCAGCTCTCGCGCCAGGCTGCGGGTGAAGCCGTCCAGTCCGGCCTTAGTCATGGAGTAGACGGAGAGGCCGCGGAATCCGGACAGGCCGGCGACGGAGGTGATGTTGATCACGCGGCCCCAGTTTTGTCGCAGCATGTGGCGCACGCAGCCGCGCGTCAGATGAACGGCGCCCCGCAGGTTGGTCTGCAATAGGCGGTCGATCTCCTCCTCAGATTGCAGGGCCAACACGCCATCCAGCCCCAGTCCGGCGTTATTCACCAGGATGCCGATCGGGCCGAACCTGTGGTCAATTTCCTGTAAGAAAGCATCTACCTCCTGCCGGTTGGTGATGTCCAGCGGCTCAAAATAGAATCGTTCCTGCCACTCGCGGTGTTGCTCGACGGCGTCGATGAACGGTGTGCGGGTGCGGCTGAAGGTGGCGACGCAATGTTGCCCGTCCTCAAGAAAGGATTGGACAAGCGCGCTGCCCAGGCCCCGGTTGCCACCGCTGATCAAAACCACCCGACCCATTTAGCTCCTTCTCCTGGCTATCTTCCCGTTACGGCGCTCGAGGCGCTCGACGATCTTGAACTCCCGTGGCTGTTCGTACCTGCTGAGTTGTCTGCCGCAGAGAGCTCGGACTTCTTTGAGCAGGCAGTCGTGCGACACGCCGGGCGTCACCTCCAGTTCGGCGGCGACCAGTTGCCCGGTGACGGGATTGGGCCGCCCGTAGACGCGGGCTGCCAGGACGTTTTTCTGCTGCAGGATGATCTCTTCCACTTTGGCGGGCCAAATTTTTACGCCGCCCACGTTGATGCTTTCGCTCTTGCGACCACGAAACAGGACGCGATCGCCCCGGATTTCCACCAGGTCGCCGGTGGGCATCCAGCCGCCTTCCTCGTCGGCCGTTTCCGGTCCTACATAGCCCAGCATTTTGTGCTGGGCCTTGCAGTACAGCTCGCCGTCGACGATTTTGAGGCGGACGTTGCCCACGGGGCGTTCCAGAAATTCACGGGGGAATCCGGGACGGCCGTCCCGGACTGCAAAACAGGAGCCCAGTTCTGTTGTGGCGTAGATCTGGGTGATGGAGGCTGTGGGAAACAGCTGTTTGAGGCGGGCGAGCACCCCTGCCGTGCACACCTCGCCGCCCAGGGTGATCTGCTTCAGAGGAGGTATCTGGTTTGTGTCCCGCGCAAGATGACCGGCGAAAAGACGCCAGAAGGTGGGCGTGCCGGAGATGGCGTCCACATTGTGGCGCTGCACGGTGGTGACAATGTCCTCGAACTGATGTGAGGGCGGGATGACCAGCGTATGCCCGTTGGCGATGACGTGGAGCAATACTTGAATGCCGGCGAAGTGACTTAAGCCGTACGTCAGGAGCCACGTCTGGGCGCGCTCGCGCTTTACGCGCCGCACCTGGCTGAGCAAGCGGTCCCAGGTGTAGCAGGCGGCTTTGGGGGCGCCTGTGGTGCCGCTGGAGAGAATGATCACCTTTGCGCCGCCGCGACCGTTGCCCGACGAGGGCGTAGGGCCGGGGGCGACGGACGCCTCGCGCTGCTCTATGATAGTTTCGATGTCGTGTCTCGCGCCGGGGTACAGGCGTGAGGAATAGTGGCTGAAGATGCTGCCGGGCCCGATTTTCCGCAACACGCCGTTCAGGTCGGCGGTACGATACCAGTAGTTGAGCACGCAGCTCGACGCGCCAATATGGTCGGCTGCCAGGAGGCCCACGATGATGGACGCCGAATCTGGCGCGTAGAAATAGGCGCGCCGCACGGCAAGCGCCTGGAACCAGCCGGCGGCAGCCAGCGCCCGCTGCGCCGTTTCCTGGTAGGTGAGGCGGCGCTGGCGGTCGACGACAAACAGCCGGTCAGGAAACGCTCGCGCGCTTCGCTGGAACTGCGCGGCGAGGCTCACGCCGGCTGCTCTCCTTCGTAGAAGCGGACGACGTCTGCCACGGTTTCGGGGAAGACGCCGGCGCTATAGGGATCGGCGCCGAAGGTGGCTTCGAGCATGGCCGAAAAGGCCGCGGTATCCAGCGAATCTAGGCCAACCCCCTGTTCGTACAACGAGGCATTGGGCGGGATCGTCGACCCGTTGAGATTCTTATGGGCCAGGATCTCGCCAAGCATCCCCTGTATCTGAGCGAGTATGATGCCGCGACCGTTGTTCATTGTTAACTACTCCGTTTCGTTGACGATGCGTTCTTGTAGCCATAATCAGGTTCTGCTCACCCGGTTTGATCTGACGCCTGGAGATGATTGCGTGTGGTCAGGGGCCTGGCGAATGCGCACGACGCGTGCGGGCGCGCCGGCGGCGATGCGGTACGCCGGAATGTCGTGGGTCACAACGGACCCCACGCCGATGATGCTGTTATCGCCGATAGTCACGCCGTCCATAATGGTCACGTGTGCGCCGATCCACACGTTTTCGCCGATGGTAATGGGCCCGACGGGGCGATCCTGGAGCAGGATCGGTTGCTGCGAATCCTGCCAGTCGTGACCGCTGGCGAGGATGCAGGCATAGGGGCCGATGCTGCAGTTGTCACCAATCCGCAGCGGGGCGCGCGCCGAGAGGAGTACATTGCGACCCAGGGATACAAAGTTGCCCAGTGTGATGGAGCCCTTTTGCTTACAGGAAAGGATGGCGTTGCGGCTGATTTCGACTTTGTGTCCGCAACGGATAAAGCTGTGGTGCGGATCGCCTTTGGCGTCGAGCACGGCGTTGTCGTCGATAATGGTGCCGCTGCCCAGCTCGATGCGGCGCGGCACGCGGATGGTGACGTTGCGCCCCATGAGCAACTTTGAGCCGCAGCGGCGGAAGAGGTGGCGGTAGAAGACGCCGCGCAGGAAGATGCCCAGAGCGCCGGGGAAGGATTGCAGCGTGGCGGTTACCAGTTCATAGATGACAAGCTCTTTCAGAGAGCGGGAGCCAACGAACAGGTCCTGGTAACGCTGAACCGGCGACAGATTATCGTCTGTGACGCGGGTCAATAGAGGTTGATAGGGTGCGTTGTGGTTATTGTTCATTTCAACGGGTACGTCGATGGCGAATTTTCTGGCGCGTGCAGAGAGCCGGTACCGGCTGCACGTCTTATCAAAGGCGCTCTGTTTGTTGTTCCAATACCGGCTGTTGAGTGCTGGCCTGCTTGGGCAGGGCAACAAAGAACGAAAGGCCAGCCAGAGTACCGGCTATGGTTGCCGTAATGGCTACCAGCAGCGAGAGAGAGACGGCGTCTTCGGGGGCGACGCCAAATGGCAATAGGAGAAAGACCATTGCCGATTCGCGCACCCCGATACCGCCTATGGAAATTGGCGCGGTAACCAACAGTTCCACGACCGGGACGCTGACCATCAGCGTCAGTAACGAAACGTCAAGGTGCATGGCTCGCGCAATGACGAAGTACCAGGAAATGACTGCCAGCTGTAATAAAACGGAGAGAAAGCCCAGCCCGCCAAGAATTCCGATGTCATCAAACAGGAGATACAGTTGTTCCGCAAGTTGTTGTATACGGTTCCACAGGGGAACCGGCAGCTCCCAGCGCTGGATGAGCCGCTGACGGATGATGATAAAGGCTAACAGCGCCGCAACGGTAACGGCAACGGCTAAAAAGATCACCGGCTGGAGAACTGTGGCATAGGTGGTGACGTCGAGAGCATAGACGGCGAGGAAGAGAGAGGTGACCGATACGAATATGAGAGCTGTGAGCCCGATGACGCGTTCCAACAGGACGGAGGTGATGGAGTCGAAACGCCGGTCGGCATCGCGTCCGATGGCGTACCCGCGGTACAGGTCACCGGAGACTTTGCCGGGGATGAAGCTCAGTATGAAGGCCCCACGCAGCTGCAACAGCCACAGCCAGCGATAGGGGAATCTGATGCCCTGGGCGTCCAGAATGAGCCGCACGCGACCGGCGCGAATCGAAGAGTTCAGCAGGGAGATGGGAGGGAGCATTAACGCAAGTACCAGCCAGTTAACGCTCTGCCAGCGGTCGATGATTTTCACCACGTCGATGCGCATTAATAACCAGGCCATTAAACTGGCGCTGATGATGACAGGCAGGATGACGGTCAGCTTGCTGCGCTTGATGAAGGATGTCAGTTTGTACATGCGGCCCTTGTCACCGACGAGCACTGGTTGCATCGGTTCACCACATTCCTTTTCTTTACGCTATCGGTCGCGCCCCGTGAATGGGCAGCGATTATTAGTATGTTTTATCAACCTTACAAACCTTCTTAAGCTGCCGGCGGGCGTCCAGGAAAGAGCGAGCGCCGCAGGGTGCAGAAGGCACTGCGGCGCTCGCTCTTTTTTACGTGTTTACTTCGGGTCGGGGGCCTCGGAGAGGCCCCCGGTTGGCGCTATCGTTGGTTGTGAAGTCTTGTCATGTATAAGGTCGAGAGGACGACCAGGGCCAACACGGTTCCGACGACGAGCAGTATGCGGTTCAAGTGAACGCCCTGTAGAGCCGAGTCGCCTGCCTCCATTAAGCGCTGTATCTGAGCAGTGGTCGTATTCGCGCTTCTATTTCCCAGATCGCCACAGTTGTCCAACGAGGCGGGAGGGTTGCTGATGTCGTGAGTGATGCTGGGGAGATAATTGGAGTAGGGGCCAGGGAGCGGCGTGGGTCTGGGCTGCCCGGAGTAAAGGTGGAGAACGGCGTCGCCGGAGAACGGCGCGGAGAATTCTCGCTCGCTGCCTCCGTTTATATTGCCCTCTTGTTCACTTTGCCCGGTGCGGGGATTGTACCAGGTTACGGCGAAGGTGTTGCTATTGCCGGAGAGGTCGACGCCGATGGTGCCGCCGCTGGAACTATAGGCGACGTATTCCTGGCCCAGATTGGCCACGAGCACGACGTTATTACCCGCTGTGACCAGGTCGGGGTAGGGTGAGAGAGAGCCAAACTCCACAATTTGTGATTGGAAAAACCGCGAGCGATGTCCGAGATCGGGCGCGGCTTTCAGGTCGGATGCGTAGTTCTCATCGAGATAACCGTCTGATTCGTTGCCGCTGACGTAGGTGGCGTTACCGCCTACCAGCCCCACTTCCCAGACAGCGCGTCGGATCTTGTCTCTGTCAAAGTTGCCCCGTCCATAATCTTCGCGCCAGCGGTCGGTGTAGGCTCGTGGCAAGGAGCAACCTTCCCAGTCGCTGACGACTTCGCTGTGATCGGGCACGTTTTTCCCGCCTTCGCTGATGTAGGTGCCGCTGTCCGGATGGTGGCCGCCGCTGCCGCCGCCAAAACGACTGCCAACGGGGTGGCCCCACGGATCGTGTTCGTTGAACCAGTCCGCGAACCAGTCGATCCAACCAGAGGTGCGCGTTTCGCTGATATCAATGCCTGTATCCCACATGACCATGGGATAGGGGGCAAAGCGCGCGATGGCGTAGCGGAACAGCCTCAGTTCTTCGGCCGATTGCTCCCTTATCCCCCAGCGGTTGGGGGCTTCGGAGTCGTCTGAGTAGAACATGATGTAATGGCCCATGCCGCGGTCGCGCACCATGTCCAGATGGCTGTTCATGCGGTCCCACATGGGGATGTTAAAGGTTTCCCCTTCCTCCCCCTTGATGTAAGGAGACGCGGCCTGTTCGTGCTGGAAGTAGACGAGCGTGGTGCCGATGATCAGGGCGCCGGCGGTATCGTCGGCCCAGGTGATGAAATCGTCAACGCCGTCGGCCGTCTGCGTGGATTTGAACCACTCACGTGTGGGAAGCATGATGGGCGCCACGTATTCGCCGGTGTCGTTCAGCCGCCAGCGATTTCCCTCGCCGACCAGAGGGCCGGGAAGGGAGGACTCGGTGGCCTGGAAAGAGCCCTGCCTGCCGTCCAGATCGGGATCGCTGGATGCGGTTTCGAAGGTCCATTCCCCGACGGCGTCGGGCATGAAGTAGATCTTCCAGGTGTCATTCCCGGCATAAAAGCCAAGCTGGGTAAGCGTGCGGCCTGACGAAGTGTGCCTGAACGTACCCGTGAATTCGAGGTCGAACGGGTTGCCGTCCCAGGTGGTGTTGGTGTAGGCGACTTCGAAGCGCTCCCATTTACCGATGGTGGTCTGAGCCCTTGTTGTCTCGTCGCTGCTTTCGTGATCGATTTCACGAGCGCGGCTGTCGACCTGGGTTGGGGCCAGGGCGCCGCACATGATCAGGAGAAGGCCAATTCCGAGTATCGTTCGCATTTATCTTTGACTGGGAGTGCGCTTCGGGCGACGACGGGCGCGCTTGGTTTGATGCGGGAGCGGAGTGGGCGGTGGTGACGAATGGCCGAGAGCCATTCGCGATAAGGGGGCGATGATTTGACGCGGGCGCAGTCCTTTCAGTCCCTCCATGTTGTTATTGGAAATGACTGTTAAGTGCAGGTGCTGTTGATAAGCGCAGGCAACGCCTGTGGATGTGGTTCGTAGTGATGGAGCGATTATCAACATAACCTGGTTGCGCCCAGGAGACGGCCAGACCCGTCAGGAACGGACGGGACGAGCGCCGCGATTGTCGATAAATATCTGCGCCCACAATTCAGTGACGATGACGGTCCACAGGCGCATGGCGCGATTCCCGGTGTAGGATTGTCCAGAAGGACGACGGCGCAGGGCCTCGATCTCGTCTTCCCGAAACAATCCGCGATTTCTGAGCGCGCGACTATCTATATACTGTTCTGCCAACCTGTCAATAATTCTACTCAACTCTAAGTCGTAGCTAATACGTTGCGGGAATTTGGGCCGGTTGGCGATTTTCGGCGGTAGAAGGGGTAGAATGGCGCGCCGCAGAACGTATTTCTCCTTGAGATAGTGCATTTTGTAGCGCTCCGGAATCTGGAACGAGTGGCGCACGAGCTGGGGATCGGTGAAGGGCGAGCGAAATTCTACGCCGTGAGCCAGATGGCTCTTCTCCATTTTCGGCATCCAGGTGGGGACGCCGAAGAGGACGCTGGCGCGCAGCATGTGATCGATGAGACCACGACGCAGGCGCGGTAGGGCGCTGTCTTCACTCTGCGCCGGGGCGCCCACGATGGTGGGAGGCGGCAGTTCCTGCTTGCCAAAGTAGAGGCGTTTAGCGCTTCTGCCCAGCAGAGAGCGAGGCTCCCGGCTGGTCTGGGTGTAGTGGTAGAATTCTTCGATGGCGCCGCGCCCGATGGGGGCAAGCTGGGCCATCTTGAGCAGCTTGTGCTTGGGCATCCCCGCGTAGAGGCTGTCACTGGCATACCCTCCCAGCACGAGGTTTACGTGCTGGGAGGTATGACGGCTCATATAGTACTGTAGGTAAGATTCGGTGCGCCCTACAGGATCCTCAAGATGCCAGACGAGGGTGGGGAGATCTTCCAGCAGGCATTCCAGATCGAGGAAGATCTCGTGATGATCGGTCTTGAATTCTTCGGCGACGATGCGCGCCGCCTGTACCTCGGCGTCGTCAGGGCCGGAGCCGATGGTGAAGGTTTTCAGGCGGGCGTCGGGACGCAGACGGTGCGCGACGGCGACGATAGCGGCGGAGTCGATACCGCCGCTCAGCTCGACGGCGACGGGATCCATGCCATCCAGGCGCCGTTCGATGGCGCGGAAGAAATGATCCCTGAGGTCCTCTTCTGCCTGCTCGCGGCTGACCTCCTGGGGTTGGATTTCTACGTCCCAGAAGCGCTGGGCGGAGACGCTATTGTTGCGGATGGTGAGGTATTCACCGGCGGGGGCCTGGTGAATCGATTGGAAAAGGGTGCCTTCTGGTGAGAGGTACTTGGAGTCCTGTAGTTGTTGCAGCGCGCCCAGATCCGGCTCTATTTCCACATCGGGCAGGACCAGCAGCGCCTTGTATTCGGAGGCGAAAGCGACGAGGTCTGACCGGTAGTAGTAGTACAGGGGGCAGACGCCAAGTGGGTCTCGCGCCAGCGTCAACTGCTGCCGCTCGTCGTCCCAGAGGGCCAGCGCGAAATCACCGTTCAGATGTTCGAGAACCTGTGGGCCGTGCCGGCGCATCAACTCGTATACCAGCGTGTAGGCGTCGCCGACCGGCGATGCCCCGTTGGAGCCCAGCCTGCGGGCCACGTCGGCAGGATTGTAAACCGTCAGGTGGGCGGCAAGTGGCAGCTCGGGGTGATTGTGTTCCGGGCTTTCCGCCACCCGCAGCTCGCCGAAGTGCGCACCGCGCGCGGGGCTCCACTCCCTGACGACGCTGCCGCGATGTTGCAAGCGGCCGCGCATCTGGGCCAGATATGATTGATCTACGTTTCCTACGAAACCATAAACCGCGCCCATTGTGCTCCTCTCTCCAGGCTAACTGTTGCTCTAGTGCGACCGTGTTTGTTTTACCTTGTTGTCTGTGCGACAGGCTTGAGAGTCTTGCATGGCGTCAACTGGCGATCGATGCCGGTGGGATTCGGTATCAGGAAGGGTCCCATAGCCAGGTAGTCAAGGTGGCCGTTGGTAAATGAGCGGATGGCGTCTTCGGGCGAGCAGACTATCGGTTCGCCGTGCATGTTGAAGCTGGTGTTGATGATGGAAGGCAATCCGGTCAGCTCGTAGAACTCACGAATGATGCCGTAGTAGCTGGGATTTTCCTCTTCCCGCACCAGCTGGGGCCGCGCGGTGCCGTCGATGTGTACGACGGCGGGGCAATGCTCGCGCATCCAGGGCGTGCAGTTGAAGGTGATGGTCATGAAGCGCGCCGTTTCCACGCCACCGCGCATGTTCTCGTAGCAGCGGTCCGCTTCCTCGAACAGGGTCGCCGGAGCAAAGGGCATGAACTCCGTTCTGACCAGCCGCTTGTTGAGCCAGTCGTTGACGGCGGCATCGGTGGGATGGTAGAGGATGGAGCGGCTGCCCAGGGCTCTGGGGCCATACTCCATGGGCCCGTCGAAGCGAGCAACCACGTAGCCCTCGACCAGCAGCCGGGCGATGGCGGCCTCGATGTTGTCCACTCGCTCATACTCCAGGCCGCTTTCTTTCAGCGCCGCCAGCATCTCTTCTTCAGAGTAGTCGGGGCCGAAGTAGACGTCCCGCAATACGGGCTGGTTGGTGAACGGGTGCGAGCCGTTGGCCATTGCCTTTTCGCCCCAGACGGCCATGGCGGCGCCCACGCCCAGCCCTTCGTCGCCCATGCCCGGATGTACCAGGACGTTTTCCACCTGGGGTAGTTCGTTGATTTCCTGATTGATGCGCACGTTGGCGAAAACGCCGCCGGAGAGGGAAACGTTGGTTTCGCCGGTGGCTTCCAGCCAGTAACGCACGTAGCTGCGGCAGTGATCTTCTGCCAGCCGCTGGATACTCGCCGCCAGATCTTCCTTTTTCCAGTCGGGCGGCAAGAATTCTCGTATCTTGCTCAGGGCCTGATTGAAGAGCACCCGACCAGTGTTGACGAAGCGCCCGTCCCTGTACTGGATCAACTTCGCGAGGTCGTCATAGTAACGCGGTTCGCCGTGGGCGGCGAGGCCGGTGATTTTACCTTCGTGCTTCTTGGCCTTGTAGCCACAGATGGCGGTGATATAGGCATAGTAGTTGCCGAGCGAATCGTAGCTGTCGACGGTTGACAGCAGCGTTAGCTTGCCATCGACGGCGTGGTAAACGTGTGAGGAGGATCTGTCGCCACCGCCGTCCACAGTAACGACGAGAGCGCGGTCGAAGCCAGAGGTGAAGTAAGCGCCGGTGGCGTGGCAGTAATGGTGGTGGAAATAGTGGACGGGGGCCGTGATGCCGAATTCTTCTTCCAGAACCTGGGGCCAGCGACGGCGGCGAGCCTGGTAAACGGGCGTGCGCACCAGATAGTACGCTTTCTTGGCGCCGGGAATGACTGCGGCGAGGCCACCGAAGCGGGATGCCGCTTTGAAGAAGAAATCCTTGCTGCTGTCGGCAGCGTCGTCGCGTTCTTCAAACCAGCCGCGCCACCCTTTGACCTCTTCCTTCCAGTAGGAATCGATGCCGGCGACGCCCACGTAATCGATGTCTTGCGGTCTGACGTTGGCAATCTCCATCACTGCCGCAATGCTACCGCGTGGCGCGCCGCGCGCCTGCTTCATTCTTACAAGCCGTTCTTCACTGATTGCTGCCAGGACGCGTCCATCTTCGACGATGGCGGCGCCGGCAGTCTGTCCGTCAGTAATCCCGAGAATAATCATTGCTCGTTGCCTCCTCGTATAACTTTATCATTCCAGTTTAGGTTTTGAACCTGACTTATTGCCTTTCAATCGATTCTGCGGCCTGTGTATTACTCCTGAGCCGCTGCGTTCTGCGCAATCCATCGGCCAGGTCAATGGTGGCCTGGAAGCCGAGCCGTTCCTCTGCCTTTGTGGTGCGGAAAGCGGTGTTTCCCGTGAAGAATTTCAGGCTGCGCCGGGTGAAGGGAGCTTCTTTGCCCAGCGCGCCGAATCCTATCTCCAGCGCGTAGACGGCGGGCCACACGATGGCCTGGGGAAAATGCAGTCGCGGTGGGGGTTTGCCCACACAGCGGGCGATCTCGTCTACCAGCTCGCGGAGGGTGGTGGCGCGCGGGCCGGCGATAATAAACACCTCGTGCTCCGACTGCTCGCAGATCGCCGCCACGTGGAAGGCGCGCACCATGTCATCAATATAAATGGCGTGGCGCAGGGTTTCGCCGTCGCCCACGAAAAAGAAGCGCCCTTTCTCGACGGTGCGGAACAGTTTTTCGGTGCGCGGGCAGCCCGGCCCGTAGACCCAGGCGGGCCGCAGCACGGTGAGCGGGTAGCTGCTCTGCTGCGCGATTTGCAGGACGGCGCGCTCGCCGGCAAGTTTGGACTTTTCGTAGGCGATATCCGGATGGCAGGGGGTTTCTTCGTCAGCCGGGGGATTCTTGACGTCGCCGAAGACGCCTACGCTGCTGCAGTGGACGAAGCGGCTCACGCCGGCCCGCCGGCAGCGTTCCACAAACTGGCGCGCGCCGTCGACGTTGACGCGCCAGAAGTAGCTGTCGTCGACGCCTGTCTCCAGGTGGGCGCTGGCGAGGTGAAAGCAAACGTCCTGGTGTTCCAGATGGGGATCCACGCGCCCGTCGTCGGTGAAATCGCCCTCTACGATGTGGAGGGAGGGGTTGTGCGCCAGCGGTTGCAGGGCGCCGGTGTGCAGATCGATGGCTGTTACTTCATGCCCGCGTCGTAACTGGTCTGATACGAGATGGCGCCCAATGAAGCCGCCGGCGCCTGTGATGAGGACGCGCATTCTCTCTATTCCTTCCTGGCAGCGACGATGACCGCGTAGCCCTGGCGGAAGAAAAGCAGGTGGTCGAGCTGCGAAATGAGCCAGAACAGCGGGTAGGCGGCTGCGTAAATCTTGTAGCTCTTGCCCACAGATTGCAGCTGTTCCTGGTTCTGGGGCGCGATCTGACCCGCTTCCACGTTTGCTTTCCCGCGTTTTGAGAGCAACTTGACGTAGGCGAAGTTGATGGCAAGCTCTACCATTTCCGTGAAGAAGCGAGAGTAGCTGCTGCGGGCAAAGGGCTGCAAGCGGACTGCGTGCAACTGGGTTTCCAGAGCGCGGGCGCTATAGCCGTCGACGACGTGACCGTACTCTGAGGCGCGCATGCCCAGCCACCGTTTCAGGCGGTTGGCCATCTTGCGCCGGTCGTCGCCGGGCGTGGTGACGATGACGCGACCGCCCGGCTTCGTCACGCGGGCCAGCTCCTGGTTGAGGAGCTGTGTCTGGGGCAGGTGCTCGTGGACGTCGATGGTGATGACGACGTCGAACTGGTTGTCGGGGACGGGGAGCCGGCAGGTGTCTTTGCTGATGTGCAGCGCTTCGTCGCCTGTGAGCGCCGCAATCTGGGTGACGCTGTCACGCTCCATATCGGCCCACGTCCAATGACCGCCATGCCGGCGAAAGTGCCAGTTCAGGGCGCCGTTGTTATCGCCGCAGGTCAGCAGCAGACACTGCTCGCCGTGGAGAGGGCCCAGGATTTGGAGCAGCGCTGCCAGCTTCTGCTGTTTTTTGAGCGCGCGGCGGAACATTGCCAGTTGCCACGGCTCTTCGCCTGTCGTGGTGGCCCGGGTTTCAGCACTGGTCCTCATTGTTTCCGACTCCATCAGCGCCTCAATACAGCGGCGCGTACGTTTCGTATAATTGGTCAATTTCTCGCGTCAGGCGCTGCCGCTCCCAGCCCAACTCGGAGGCCATCAGCGCTGCGCACTGTTCCGCTGCCTGAAGCGGCGGGGGGCCGGCGCTGCCCAGTTCGGTGCGGCGGCAGACGACGTCGGACAGCGTCTGTGCCATTTCGTGGCGCACAGCGTGCAGCACCTCGGCGCGCGTGACGGGCAGGTGGGGGCCGATCGTCTCGGCCCAGCACGGATCTTCCCGCACGTAGGGCAGGAGTTGTGTGTAGGCGCTGCCGTACGTATCGACGATGTGGGCCGCAGCCGGTTCGGAGAAGCCCGCAGCGGCTGCGCCGGCGATTGCCTGTCGCCGAAACGGCTGCCAGTCGCCGACGTTGCCGCCGCTCAGGGGCCGGAAGTGGGTCTGGCAGGGGAGCGACGGTTGTTGCAGTTTGCGAAAGGCTAGGTCTACGGTTCGTTCGGCCAGGTGGCGCGCCGTGGTGTACTTGACGCCCAGGGCGGTGATCAGGCCCGGCACCCCATGCTCGGCGTGATCGACGAGCTGTTCGTCGCGCAGGAGGGTAACGGTGCTCGCGGCGTCGACGTCTGCGGCGGGCAAAAAGCCGTGGTGTACGTGGGTTACGTCCTGGCGTGTGAGGCGTGCGGCGGGGTAGGCGTGGTTGATTTCGGCCAGGAATTGTTCGATCAGTTCCTCGCCGGGGGCCGCACTGTCCGGCTCGTCGCGGAGGGGGAGGTGCAGGGTGCCCACGATTGAGTGTTCGCGCCAGGGCGCGACAATTATTATGCGTGGTTCGATTTCCCCCGGTTGGTCCGCGGGCGGGCGCCGGTAGCGGCTGGTCAGGGCCAGCGCGGGGACCGGCAGAAGCTGTCGCGTCACCAGGTTTATGGCTGCCGATTGGGTGGTGCGCGGCTGGCGCTGGCGCCCGTTCACGCCTGCCAGCAATTGGTCGGCCCAGGCACCGGCGGCGTTGATCACGAGGCGGGCGGCAATCTGCTGCGATTGACCCGTCATGCGGTCTTCGGCGGTGACGCCCACCACACGGCGATCCTGTTGCAGGAGCCCAGTGACCTCGACGTAGTTGGCTGCGTCGGCGCCATGCTTGATGGCGGAGAGAATGAAGGAAAGCAGCAGGCGCTCCGTATTCTGGATCTGGGCGTCGTGCCACAGGATGGCGCCGGTCAGCGCGTCCGGATCCAGGCCCGGGGCGAGCGCCAGGCACTCATCGCGACCTAAGACACGGCCCGAGGGCAGGACGCGCGTGGGGTCCACGTCCTGGTTGCGGTCGAGGCTGAGAAGGTCGTTCAGCTTTAGCGCCGCGCCCAGCAGGAGCTTGTTGCGCTTTAACTGGCCACGGTAGGTGGGCATGAGAAAGGGGAGAGGGCGAACGAGGTGGGGAGCGATGCGCAGAAAGGCCTTCCGCTCGCGCACCATCTTGCGCACCTGTCCCAGGTTGGCGTCCTGTAGATAGCGCAGGCCGCCGTGCACCGTTTTCAGGCTGTTGGCGGAGGTGGCGGCGCCGAAGTCGTGGCGCTCCAGCAGCGCCACGCGCAACCCGCGCAAGGCGGCGTCCCAGGCGATGCAGGCGCCGGTAATGCCGCCGCCGACGATTACTATATCATAGCGGCTTTTCAGCGCGCTATTCACGTCTCGGCCTCACTTCTGGCACAGAGTCCGTTGTCGCGGGGCTCTGTTGCAGCGTGTGGCGGCGCCAGATCTCGAATACCATCAGCGCCCACAGCCGGTGGCTGTGATTGGCGCGCCCCGTGATGTGTTCATCTACCCAACGGCTGACGCAATCGGGGTTGAAGTAGGAGTGCGCGCGCAGGCTGTCGTGGGACAGCAGGTCGGTCATCAGGGGGCGCAATTCATTGCTCAACCAATGTTTGAGGGGAACGCTGAAGCCCTCTTTGGGTCTCTCAAGTATCTCCTGCGGTAATGTTTGGGCCATCGTGCGGCGCAGGATGGCCTTTGTTTCCATGCCCTTTAGCTTCATTTCGGGCGGCAGGTTGAGGGCCAGCTCCACGATGCGGTGGTCCAGCAGCGGCACGCGCGCTTCCAGGGAAACGGCCATGCTCATGCGATCGACCTTGGCCAGAATGTCGTCGGCCAGATAGGTCTTGATGTCCGCATACTGCTGTTGGGCCAGGGCGTCGCGGCCTGAGTTTTGGCCAAAGAAACGTTTGAGGCTGGCCTCGGCGCCGGCGCCGTTGAGCGCGTGGCGCACGTCCGGATGGTACAGTTGCCGCTTCTCGACGGTGGGTATGAAGATCATCCAACGGGTGTGCTGTAGCGCGGGGGAGAGGGCACCGCCTTCGATGAAACGTTTGGCTTTGTTGACCAGCCCCTTTTTCTGGGGCTGGGGCGGAATCAGTTGCATCAGCCGCGGCAGCGCGCGTTCCCTGAGCGCTGTGGGCAGCCACCGCTCGTAGTAAGTGGCAAGCCGCTGGGCCACGTAGGTGTCGTACCCGGCAAAAATCTCGTCGCCGCCATCGCCGGAGAGCACGACTTTGACGGAGCCGCGGGCGGCGGCGGAGACCAGGTAGGTGGAGAAAATGGAGCAATCGGCAAACGGCTCGTCAAAGTGCCGGACCAGGTTTGCGGCGATGTCGCTGATATGGGGATCGATCAGTTCTTCGTGGTGGATGGCCTCGAACTGCCGAGCAACGAGGCGAGCATAGGGGAGCTCGTTATAGCTGGCGTCGTCGAAGCCAACGGAGAAGGTGCGCACGGGCACATCGGAGAGCCGGCTCATATAGGACACAATGGTGCTGGAATCGATGCCGCCGCTGAGAAAAGCGCCGACCGGCACGTCGGCGATCATGCGCAGGCGCACGGCGTCCTCCAGAAGCTCGCCCAGCTTCTCGGCGCACTCCTCTTCGCTGAGAGTGACGGGCGCGACGGGGATATCCCAGTATTGTTCTATTCGAACTCGCCCCTGTTCCCAGATGAGGAGGTGGCCCGGCGGCAGCTTGTGGATATGTTCGAAGATGGTTGCCGGCGCGGGAATGTATTCCAGCGCCAGAAACTGGTCCAGGGCCAGCAGGTTGATGTCCCGCGGCACGTGCGGGTGGGCGAGGATCGCTTTTAACTCTGAGGCAAAGAGCAGCCTGTGCGGCGAGACGTGGTAGAAAAGGGGCTTGATGCCCAGCCGGTCGCGCGCCAACAGCAGGCGTTGTCGCCGTTCGTCCCACACGGCGAAGGCGAACATGCCGTTGAAGTGTTCGACGCAGGCGCTGCCGTACTCTTCGTAGGCGTGAATGATGACTTCGGTATCGCTGCGCGTATGGAAGACGTGTCCTTTTTGTTCGAGTTGGGCGCGCAACTGTTCAAAATTGTAGATTTCGCCGTTGTAGGCGACGTGGATGGTCCCATCTTCGTTGGCAATTGGCTGATGGCCTGTGCTGAGGTCGATGATGCTCAGGCGGCGCACGCCGAGGCCCACGGAGCCGGCGCAGTAGTATCCTACGTCATCCGGCCCGCGGTGGACCATCGTATTATTCATTGCGTGCAACAGCTGCTCGTCGACAGGGTCACCGGCAACGGTTGCGATGCCACAGATTCCACACATTTCTTTTTGTAACCTACTGAAGGCACCGGTCGAGATTGTCTACGCGCCTCTTGTGAGCATGAGCGGGCTATGGCTCGCCCCCCAGCACTATCAGCCTGAAGTGATGGACGATTTCGCTTCGGCCGTCTGACCGGTGACCTTCTTACTGCTTGAGCGATTGAGCAGGCCATTTGTGATCAGAATGACGACGGCGGCAAAAACTCCCTCACTGAGAATCGTCCAGAGGTGCTTGATGGTGATTAAGCCGGAGGAACGGCGTAGCCCGTAGAAGAGTATGACCGGGGGTTCGTAGCGTGCGTCTGAGAATGGCCACAGAAGCATTACACCCCGTCCAAAGGTGAAATAATCCATCACGACGTGCAGTTCGTAACTGACAAGGACCAGGGCAAACCAGCGAAGGGCGCTTCCCGACCACACCCAGTGCAAGATAGCAGCGCCGAGAAAGGCGACGATGACGCCGCTGAAGAGGCTGTGGCTGAAGGTGTTGTGGAACCCATCGATGTTGCCCGCAAGAATGCCTGGGATAAAGTCGAAATCGGGCAGCAAGGATAGAAAGACAACGAAGAGAAAAGGGGCCGCCCTGTGTACTCTGGCGGGGCCTTCGTTTCCTTTTTTGTCTGAGCGGCTGGCGCGATAGATCGCATAGGCCGCGGCGGTGTGTGCAATGGGCGATGGCATTATAATTGTCCAGGACTCACGCTGCTACTCTTTTCCAATACGTCCTCACGTTCTATAAGTAGCCGTTGGCCCTGTACCATTCAGCGGTGCGGGCCAGGCCGGTCGGCAGATCCACCTCTGCCTCATAGCCCAGCTCGTTGACGGCTTTGGAAATGTCGAAGGCGCGCATCTGGCGGAACCAATCAACGCGGCGGCGGAACAGGGGCGGCTCGATGCCGAACGGCGCGCAGACGATTTCGGTGAGCAGCGCCGCCGTCCACAGGGGCCAGAAGGGCAGGCGGACGATGGAGACGTCTTTGCCCTGCGCTTCGCCGACCATTTTTACCAGGTCGCGCAACGGATAGTACTCTCTGTCGCCGATGATGTATGTCTGTCCCCTGGCTTCTTCTCTCTCTACGGAAAGTTCAAAGGCGTCGACCAGGTTGTCGATGTAAACCGGGTGATAGGTGGTCTTTCCGTTGCCGAACATCAAAAAGCGGCCGTTCGCCGTGTGCTTGAAGAGCATCAACCAGCGCCCGGGATCGCCGGGACCGTAAATGGCTGTGGGCCGTAGAATGGTGATGTTCATGCCCTTTTCCATGAATTCATGGGCCACTTTCTCACCTTCGTGCTTGGTGTACTGATAGTAGTCGGCGGGGGCGATGGGCGACTCTTCGTTGCCCGGCGGGTTCTCGACGTGACCATGGACGCCCTGGGTGCTGCAGTAGACGAACTTCTGCACGCCGTGTTTGTGCGCTGCCTCCAGGAGATAGCGCGTGCCTTCGACGTTCACCTCCCAGTAGACTTCTTTGGGATCGTTGATGACCCGAAAGGCAGCCGCCAGATGGTGGACGACGTCACAGCCCTGAACGAGCTCGTCGAGCAGCTCGCGATCGGTGACCGAGCCCAGAGTGATGCAGGCGCCCATCTCTTTTAACTCATCGAAAAAGAGTCCTTCCTGATTGTCTAATACGCGTACTTCGTGACCGCGTGAAAGGAGCCGTTTTACCAGATGGCTGCCGGTGAATCCCGTGCCGCCGGTGACAAGAACAACTTGATTGCTGTTACTCACGTCTCTACTCCGTTTGTCTTTTTTGAGCCAGCCTGGTGGAGGCGAGTCTCTGTCCCTACCAGACCTCCCTAAAATTGACGATTGCTGTTATGTACCGCTAAGC
>JBMCFH010000043.1:0-21437 GCA_048620455.1 Chloroflexota bacterium
TCATAGGTAAGTTCCATGTGGCATCCTTCTCGATTCACACGACCGCTCAGGCAGATCAGGCCCAGAACATTTCGCCGGGCGCCTCGAAGATATTGGCCTCCTTCAGCAACGCTACCCCCTTACGGAGCCCTTCGTCAGTATCCATCAGGGCATCCTCGTGCTCGATGGAAATGACGTAGTCGTAGCCCACGACGCGCAGGGCGCTGATAATGTCTTTCCACACCTTGGCGTCGTGCCCGTAGCCGATGCTGCGGAACGTCCAGGCGCGGTCCGGGATCTGATCGTACGGTTTATTGTCGTTGCAGCCGTTGACGCTGATGTTGAGCCGGTCTACGTAGGCGTCCTTGCCGTGGACGTGGTAGATGGCGTCACCCAGAGCGCGGATTGCGGCGACGGGGTCCACGCCGTTCCAGAACAGGTGGCTGGGATCGAAGTTGCAGCCCAGCACGGGCCCAACGCCGTCGCGCAGGCGCAGCATCGTTTCCACGTTGTAGACCAGCATGCCCGGGTGCATTTCAAAGGCGAACTTCACGCCATGGTCCTCGATAAAAGCGCCGGTTTTCTGCCAGTAGGGCAGCGCGACCTCGTTCCACTGGTAATCGAGCGCCTCTAGGAAGTGGGGAGGCCAGGGGCACGTGATCCAGTTGGGCACACTGTCGCCAGGCGCGCCGCCCGGTAGGCCGGAGAATCCGTTGACCACGGGCACTTCCAGCAGAGACGCCAGCCGCACCGCTTTGCGCAGCTCCTCGTCCGCCTGCTGCGCGATCGCTTCGTCGGGATGGATGGGGTTGTTGTGCACGCTGAGGGCGCTGAGGATTAGGCCGCGCGAGCGGAGGGCCTCCAGGTATTCCTCGCGACGGGTCTCGCTCTCCAGCAAAGCATCGACCATACAGTGAGGGCTACCCGGATAACCGCCGGCGCCAATTTCGACGGCGGTGACGCCTGCGTCGACGGCGCGATCAAGCGCCTCCTCGAATGAAAGATCTCCACATAAAGCCGTAAACATGCCGATTCTCATTGGTAACCTCCTTCGTCATGTTAAGGGAGGGCATCTTGCCGGCGGCGCAGACGAACCACGGGACTCGTCTCGTCCAGTTCGACGTCATCCCAACTAATGATCTTTCCTCTGGCTACCGGCCGGACCATCCTGGCCCCCGGCGCCAGGCCGGCGGGCAGCGCGTGGGCATCTCGGGCCGCCGCCACCGTATCAATCAACCCGCGGAAGGTATAGCCGCCGAAGCCGTCCAGCGCTTCGCCAGGAGCCAGGTCGCGCTTGGCCACGGTAAGCACGTCGGCCACGGGTCGCTCCAGCGGCACCAGCGTCGGCTGGCGCCCCAAGACGGCGCGGGCGATCGAGAGCGGCGCTTCGATAAACCAGAGGTGGTAAGGTCTGAAAAAGGTCGAGTAGGTGCCATCGCCGACCTTCAGGTACTTCAGATCGGCGGCAATCCGCCGGTCGTGAACGCGCACGGTGATGAAGACGCCGCCGGCCATAGCGCGGCCCTGGACAAAATCGACGACGCCGGGGAACTTGCTCAGGCCGCCGTCCTCCTCCAGAGCGAAGAGACCGGTAACCGTTTCCTGGGTGGCCTCGGGGCCGATCATGCCCCGCTGCATGGGCACGGCGCCGGTGGCGTTGGCCGCGCAGGTCATTTCGAACATCGTCTTCGTGCCGTCCACATATGAGGCCACCTGGTACGGATCCTTATCGCTGCGGCGGGCCGATTCCAGCACGCTATCCGGCGTCGCCGCCGGGTTGAGCGGGTTGTTCTTTCCTTTGCCGATGGCGATAGGCTCGAAGCCCAGGCTGCTGACAAAGTCGTACAACTCTGCCAGGCAGCCGGGCTCGTCCCCGGAGGAGACGGAGTAGAGGACGCCGGCGTCGTCTGCGAGCTGTTTGAGAACAGGACCTACGGTGACATCGGCCTCGATATTGACCAGCACCACGTCCTTGCCGTTTTCGATTGCAGCCAGGGCGGTAGCGGCGCCAGAGGCGGGGGAAGGGGTAACGTCGGTGATCACGTCGACGGCGCCGAGTTGGCTGGCGAGAGCAGGATCCACGGTCACGACGCGCCGGCCCCGTTCCAGGGCTGTCTGCGCCCGGCCGGGCGCCTCTGTCGCCACGATGTCGGCCTCGTCGATCCCGGCGGCGATAAAGGCCCGGCGGGCGGCCTCGACGTCGGGATCGGCCAGCACGCTCACCTCCATGCCGGGAACGTGCGCCACCTGGGCCACGAAGCCACTGCCCATCCAGCCGGCGCCGGTGGCGCCGATGCGAATGGGCCTGCCGCTTTCCTGCCGTTGTAAGAGAAGGTCGCGGATCATCCCCCCTTCTCCTTGGCGGCGACCGCGGCGCGCGCCGCGGCGGCGATATCGTCGGCGGTCATATGGTACTTCTTAAGCAGATCGAAGGGGTCGCCTGACTCGACGTAGACGTCGTCGAGGCCCACGAAGCGCATGGGCGCCGGATGGTGCGCGGCGACGATTCGGGCCACGTTGCTGCCCATGCCGCCCTGCAGCAGGTGTTCCTCGGCGCTGACTACCGCGCCTGTGTCACGGGCGGCAGCGGCAATCGCTTCTTCGTCCAGGGGACGCAAGGTGTGCAGGTCGAGCACACGCGCTTCGATCCCCTCTTGCGCGAGGTCTACGGCGGCGTCCAGGGCCATGGCCACCATGATACCTGAGGCGATAATGGCCACGTCTTGCCCCTCGCGGAGCACGTTCGCTTTGCCGATAGTGAAGGGCACGTCCCCGTCTTCGTAAACCTCGGGGAGAGCCACGCGGCTGGAGCGGAGGAAGACCGGTCCCTCATACTCGGCTGCGGCATTGACGGCCGCGCGCATGGCGTTGGGGCTGCTGGGCACCAGGATAACCATAGTGGGGAGCCCGCCCATCAGCGCGAAATCTTCGATCCCCATCTGCGTGGGGCCGTCCTTGCCCAGAGTAATGCCCCCATGGCTGCCCAGGATTTTGGCGTTGACGTTGGACATGGCGATCGCCAGCCGGATCTGGTCGTAGGCGTTGCAGAGCAGGAAGGAAGAGAAGCTGGTGATGAACGGAATAAAGCCACAGGCAGCAAGGCCGGCGCCGACGCCGACCAGGTTGCTCTCGGCGATACCCATGTTGAAAAAGCGCTCCGGAAACTCCTGGCGCACGTACTCCGCCTTGGTCGAATTGCCGAGGTCACCGTCGAGGACCACCACGCGCTCGTTGCGCCGCGCCAGGTCTAGCAGCGCCTCGCCAAAGATGTTGCGAAGCGGCTTGTCTACCGGCTGCAAACCCGCTTTCTTACCGATTTCCATTTTTGATCTCCTCCCGGGCTACCGCCGCCTGTTCCGGCGTCAGCGCTCTTCCGTGAAATGTGTAGTCCGCTTCGACAAAGGAAACCCCTTTGCCTTTGACGGTGTGGGCAATAATAATCGACGGCTTGCCCTCCACCGTCTGCACCTCCGCCAGTTTGTCTAACAACTCTTCGATGTCGTGTCCGTCGGCCTCGAGGACGTGCCAGCCAAAGCTTTGCCACTTCTCGACCAGCGGTTCCAGGGCCATCTCCCGGCTGATGGGGCCGGTTTCCTGGTATTTGTTGTAGTCGAGGATGGCGATCAGGTTGTCGGCGTCATAGTGGCTGGCAGCCATCGCCGACTCCCAGATCTGGCCCTCTTCGCACTCGCCGTCGCCCAATAAGACGTAGACGTTATATGCGAGACCGTTGAGGCGCCCGCCGAGGACGTGTCCCAGCCCCACCGAAATCCCCTGGCCCAGGCTACCGGTCGTCGCTTCCACACCGGGCATCAGATCCTGGATCGGATGTCCCTGGACAGGGCTATCGACCTCGCGCAGCCGCCATAGCTCTTCGCGGTCGAAATAGCCAGCGTGGGCCAGCACCGCGTAGAGCAAGGGAGCGGCATGTCCCTTACTCATGATAAAGCGATCGCGCTCAGGCCAATGAGGGTTCGCAGGATCGTAACGCAGGACGCCGCCGAAGTAGAGGGCAGTGGCGATCTCTGTGGCCGAAAAAGAGCTGGAAGGATGGCCGGAGCCGGCGCGCGTGGTCATGTCCACGATATCCAGGCGCAGCCGGCGCGCGATCTCCTCTAACTCCTGTGTGTCAACCTTCTGTGGTTCGATAGTGCTCATGGGGCACTCTCCTTTCCTTGCGAATAAGTATCCAAAAAGCGCTCTACCTGGGCCGCCGTGGGCAGGGCGGGAATCACGCCCTGAGTTTGAGCAGTGAGCGCCGCGACGGCATTGGCATAGCGTAACAATGATGAGAGGTGGTCTGTTGTGAGGCGGCCGCGCCAGCCAGGTGCAGAGACGAGTTGCGTGAGCAGGGCGGCGATGAAGGCATCGCCACAACCGGTGGCGTCGACGGTATCGACCTGGAAGGCCGCTGCGCTGACCTCCCCGGCTGCAAAGCGAGCGTAACTGCCCTTCCGGCCACAGGTTAACACCACCAGGGCCGGTCCCTGCTGTAGCAGTTCCCCGGTGGCGGTTTTCGCTTCCTCTGCGCCGCCGACCAGCAGGGACAGTTCCGTTTCGTTGACTTTCAGCAGGTCCACCCGGGGGATCATCGCCCGCATCTGGGCCAGCGCCTCTTCAGGGCCGGGCCAGAGGGAAGGCCGGTAGTTCACGTCAAAGGAAACCATCGCTCCCCCTTCCCGGGCCAGGCGTACCGCTTCATACGTAGCCGAGCGCGCCGGCTCGTCAACCAGGCTGAGGGAGCCGATGTGTAACGCCGCGGTTTCGGCCAACAGCTCCCGATCCAGCTCTTCGGCGCGGAGGAGCAAATCCGCACCCGGGTTGCGGTAAAAGACAAATTCCGCCGTGTGCGGATCGGGCATAGCGATGAAGGCCATGGTCGTGCGCGCCGCCCGGGCCACGCGCAGGCCCCGGGTCTCCACGCCTTGCCGCCGCAGCACGTCGATCAGATGGTCGCCAAAGGCGTCGTCGCCGACTTTGCCGACGAAGGCGCTGGCGGCGCCCAGGCGCCGCACAGCCACGGCCACGTTCGCCGGCGCGCCGCCCGGTTTTGGATGAAAAGCAGTAACCTCCGCCAGTTTGCGCCCGACTTCGGCCGGGAACATGTCGATCAGAATCTCGCCGAGGGTGACGACGTCTATAGCCATGATCTCTGCCGCCGGTTAACCTCTCAGTTCGTTGCGCAGCGTGTAACGGTCTCCCCGGTGATAGATACGCAGAAACTCCACCGGAACGTCATAATCAGAGTAGGAAATCCGCTCGAGAAAGAGCAGCGGGTCGCCCACCTCTATCTCCAGTAGCTTGGCCAACTCCTCGTCTGCCGCCACCGCCTGCAGCGACTGTTCGGCCCGAGCGAGGCGGAGCCCGTACTGCCGCTCCAGGATGAGGCGCAGGGATTCCTGAGTGTAGTCCTTCTCCAGGACACCGGGACAGTAACGGTAGACCAGGCAGGACACCTCCACGCTCAGCGGCTCGCCGTCGGCCAGCCGCAATCGCTCAATCCGGGCCAGCTTCTCTCCGGGAGCGATGCCCAATTTCTCGGCCATATATTCCGTGGCCGGCATGAGGCGCGCGGAGACCAGCCGGGTGCCCGGGGTCAGGCCGCGCTGATTCATGTCTTCGGTAAAGCTGACAATCCGTACCAGGTTCTGCTCGACTGACGGCGGGGCAACGAACGTACCGCGGCCCCGCTCTCGCACAATCAAGCCGTCGGAATCCAGCTCTTTCAATGCCTGCCGCACGGTTGCCCGGCTGACGTCATAACGCTCCATCAGGCTCATCTCCGAGGGCAACATGTCGCCTGGCTTCAAAACGCCGCTGCGAATGCGACGGCGAAGTAGTTGGTAGAGCTGGAGATAAAGCGGCATCCCGCTCTGGGCGCTTAACTGATCTTGCAAGGCAGCGTACTCTTCCATTTCTTGACCTGTTTGTTCCCGCCCGCTCAACCTTGCTGAGGCCGGGCCTGAGTGACCTACTTTGCTCAAATAACTGGACAACGTCTCGATTTTTTGTCATAATGTCCGTACAACCGGATGATAGCACGCATCAGACGTCGAGTCAATCCAAACGCCGATTTTGTGGCTGGTACACGACGGGTTGGCCCGATTTTTGGCCAAACTGCCCAAAACGCTTGACACAGCCGTAAGTACTTTATATAAATTAAAGTAATCTGTAATAACAGGATAACAGGATAAGGGGTTTCTCGCGTGGCTATCAACAGCGATATTGACCGCAAGAGTTATGTTCCTCTCTACATCCAGGTCATGGACGCTTTGCAGGAATATATCGAGGACGGCGGTGGACAGCCGGGGGAGCAACTTCCGGGCGAATCGGAATTGTGCCGGATGTTCGACGTCAGCCGCACGGTGATCCGCCAGGCGCTGCGAGAGCTGGAATATGAAGGGATGATCACGCGCGAGAAAGGCAAGGGGACCTTTGTGGCCGAGCCCAAAATCCGGGAAAGTCTGTTTCAGGAGTTGACCGGTTTTTACGAAGACATGGCGGCGAAAGGCCATCCACCGTACTCGCAGGTGTTGAAACAGGAAGTGATCATGGCGCCTCGGAAAGTGGCCGGCTATCTCAAATTGGAGCCGGGCACGCCTGTCATCCAGATCGATCGTCTCCGTTTTGTTCAGAATGAACCGATCGTGCTGGTCACGACCTATGTGCCCCACGCCCGCTGTCCCCGGCTGGTCGAGACGGATCTGACCGAACGTTCTTTGTATGCCTTTCTCGAAGAAGAGTACAGGATCCAGATTGCGCGAGGCCGGCGCGTATTGGAAGCAGTACCGGCCAATGAAGTGGAAGCGGAGTTGTTACAGGTTAAGAAGGGGGCGCCCCTCATCCTCCTGGACAGCGTCAGTTATCTCGCAGATGGAACACCGATTGAGTACTTCCATGCGCTCCACCGGGGAGATCGCTCCCGTTTCGAGGTGGAATTGATTCGCGTGCGCGAACGGGGCAAAGTGCGCGATGCGCTGGATGCGTTGCATCACCCAGAAGATGCCTGAGACGGGATAACCTGTCTCACAGGCCTGGTTTATCAGTGCTTTGGAGAAAATTAAGGAGAAAATTATGAAGGTAGGCATCGACAGCTATTGTTTCCACCGTTATTTCGGTGAAGTGTACCCCCACCAGACGCCACCGCCAGAAGATGAGAAGATGACCATGGAAGACTTCCTGGCCTTTGCCAAAAAGCTGGACGTGGACGGCGTCTCCCTCGAATCTTGCTTTTTCCCGTCATTTGAACGGGAATGGTTCCTCGATCTGAAGGCACAGCTCGACGAATACGGCTTCGACCGCGTCTACGCCTGGGGGCACCCCGATGGCCTGGAAGCGGGCAAGAATCGCGAGGCCTTCGAAGACATGGTCAGCCAGATCCCCAACGCCAGGCTGATCGGTGCGGACGTCATGCGCGTCGTGGCCAGCAGCCTCATGTTCCGCTTTGAACCCCACGGCCCGCAGATCGACATTCTCGTAGACTGGTTCAAGGAGGCCGTGAAGGTGGCCGAGGAGCACGACGTGATCCTCGCCGTGGAAAATCACATCGACTACACCTCGGACGAGATCAAGGAATTATTGGATCGCGTCGACTCGCCCTATCTGGGCGTTAACCTGGATACCGGCAACTTCCTGCGCCTGCTGGACGATCCTGTAGAGGGCGCGGCCAAGCTGGCCGACCGTGTTTATGCCACGCACATCAAAGACCTGAAGCCGGTCAAGGGCGTGAACGCCAAAGAATGGTACTTCTTCTCTTCCACGCCCGTCGGTGACGGGTTGGTGGACAACCAGAAGCTGGCCCAGATTCTGCACGATGCGGGCTACGAGGGCTTCCTGGCTGTGGAGACCGACTCGCTGCACCCCGATTTCGAGAATCAGGAACATGCGGCGGTGGAACAGAGCGTCAAACGGCTGAAAGAGATTGCGGCCTGCGTCGAGTAGAGGCGCCGCAAGGGATGGATACCAATGAAGAGTATGAACGTAGCCATTATCGGCACCAAATTCATGGGCAAGGCCCACAGCAATGCCTGGCTGAACACACCCCGCTTCTTTGACCTGGAAATAAAACCGGTGCTCAAGGTAGCGGTTGGTCGCAACGAAGAAGAGCTGAAAGCGTTTGCCGACAACTGGGGCTGGGAAGAGACGTCAACCGACTGGCAGGAAGTGGTAGAGCGAGATGACGTGGACATCGTGGATATCTCGGTCCCAACGCACCTCCACCACCCCATCGCCGTCGCTGCCGCCAGAGCGGGCAAACACATCTTCTGCGAGAAACCGTTCGCCATGAACGTCGAGCAGGCGCGGGAAATGTACGAGACGGCCGAGGAAGCAGGCATCGTCCATTATCTGAACCATAATTACCGGCGCGTGCCCGCCGTGCTGCTGGCCAAACGGATGGTCGAAGACGGCGAGATCGGCGAAATCTTCCATTGGCGCAGCGCCTACCTGCAGGATTGGATCGTCGATCCAAACTTCCCCCTGACCTGGCACCTGCAAAAGGACAAGGCCGGGGCAGGCGCCCATTACGATCTGGGCACCCATAGCGTGGACCTGGCCCGCTTCCTGGTGGGCGAGCCGGTGGCCATCACGGCCATGACGGCCAACTTCATCAAAGAACGTCCGTTGCCGGGGGCCGGCGCCGCCACCTTCAGCGCCGGCGAAAGCGGCACCACCGAAAAAGGGGAAGTCACCGTCGACGACGCCTCCTTTATGCTGGCCGAGTTCGAGAACGGCGCCCTGGGCTCTTTCGAGACCTCCCGGTTTGCGCCCGGTCGCAAGAATTACAACTACTTCGAGATCTACGGCAGCAAGGGCAGCATCGTCTTCAACCTGGAACGGATGAATGAGCTGCAGCTTTTCCGGCGCGACGATCCCGCCTACGCGCAGGGCTTCCGCACGATCATGGTCACCGAAGCCGGCGAACACGACTACATCGCCAACTGGTGGCCTCCGGGACACATCATCGGCTACGAGCACGAATTCCACCACGCCGTGAAGGATTTCGTGGAGGCCGTGGCCAATGAGCAGCCGGTCGCGCCAAACTTCTACGATGGTTTGAAGGAGATCGAGATCCTGACCGCCGCCATGACCTCGGCACAAGAAGGGGTGAAGGTCACGCTGGACTGACTGAATGAGAGTGGGCAAGCAGGCTTCCTTCAGCCCATTGGTATGAGCGGAAGGGGCGGCGCCGCCACCGATCACCGGCGCGCTGCCCCCTCCCTGTAATGGAGAAAAAGGATTACATGCAGTTCGGAGCGAACACCTTTATCTGGGAATCGCCCTTTTCCACGGCGAAACACCTCCCGCTCTTAGAAAAAGTGCACGATATGGGCTTCGACCTGATTGAGATCGCCGTCGAAGACCCGACGCTGATCGACGTTGCCGCGTTGCAGGAAGCGCTGGAGCGCAACCGGCTGGGCGCCGTCGTCTGCGGCGCCTTTGGCCCTGACCGCAACCTCAGCAGCAGCGATCCTCAGAAGCGTCGCAACGCCGGCGACTACGTGCGCTGGTGCATCGACGCCGCATCCCGGCTGGGCGCCAGCATCGTCTGCGGTCCCATCTATTCCGCCGTGGGCAAAGCGCGCCTCTCCGACGCTCTGGAACGCGCCGCAGAATGGGAGCGCGCGGTCAACGGCCTGCAGTCGCTGGCGGCCTACGCCGGCGACCACGGCGTTCGCCTGGCCTTCGAACCTCTCAACCGCTTCGAGACAGACATGGTAAACATCGTAGAGCAGGGACTCCAACTGATCGACGACGTGGGCAGCCCCCACCTTGGCCTGCACCTGGATACCTTTCACATGCATTTGGAAGAGAAAAGCACCCCGGCTGCCATCCGCCTCGCCGGCGAGCGCGTCTTCCATGTCCACGCCTGCGAAAACGACCGCGGCGTCCCTGGTACCGGGCAGGTGGATTGGAGAGGCATGGCCCAGGCTCTGCAGGAAATCGATTATGAGGGTGCGGTCGTTATTGAATCTTTTACACCCGAGGTGACGTCAATCGCGCGGGCCGTCTGTATCTGGCGCGAGATCGCGCCGGATCAGGACACCATTGCTGCGCAGGGGCTCGAATTCCTGCAGGCCTTGTTCCGGAACACGGCGTCCGGCGACGGTCCGCTCGAGCAGCAGGCGCGAAGCAGCGAAGAAAGCCGATGATTGAGAGAAAACGAGTAGTGGCCGAACAAAGCGATAGCCCCCTGCCGGCGGCTGAAGAATCCCCCATACTGGAAGTACACAATATCACCAAGCGTTTTCCGGGCGTGGTGGCCCTGGACGACGTCTCCGTCGAATTCTTTCCGGGCCAGGTACACGCCGTCGTCGGCGAGAACGGCGCGGGCAAATCGACGCTGATGAAGATCCTCGTCGGCGCTTACACGCCGGACGACGGCGAGATCATCTTCCAGGGCGAACACATCCGGTTCCACCACCCACAAGAGGCACAGGAAAAAGGCATTAACATCATTTATCAGGAATTCAACCTGCTGCCCGACCGCACCGTGGCTCAAAACATCTTCCTCGGTCGTGAGCCCACGCGGCGGGGGATCATTGACAACCGCGCGCTGAACCGGCAGACGGTGGAGGTGCTGAAGGAGCTCGACGCCGACGAGTTGATCTCACCGCGAAAAGAGGTGCGCAGTCTTTCGGTGGCCGAGCAACAGCTCGTGGAAATCGCCAAGGCCCTGTCCCTCGATTCCAAAGTCCTGATCATGGACGAGCCCACAGCAGCCCTGGCCACGAGCGAGGTGGAAACCTTGACCCGGCTCGTGCATAAACTTAAGGCGCGCGGGCTGACCATTATCTTCATCTCCCACCGTTTCAAAGAAGTCTTCGACATCGCCAACACGATCACGGTGCTCAAGGATGGCCGCAAAGTGGACACCGTGGCCACCAACGAGGTCACCCCGCCAGAGGTCATCAAAATGATGGTCGGCAGGGATCTGAGCCAGTTCTTCCCCAGCCTGGCCAAACCGGAGGAAATCGGCGACGCGGTGGTGCGCATCGAGAACGCAGGCAACGATGTTCTTCACGACATCAACCTGGAGCTTCGCGCCGGCGAGATTGTAGGCGTGGCAGGTCTGCAGGGCTCCGGTCGCACGGAGCTGGCGCGCGCTCTCTTTGGCGCCGAGCCCTTCGACCGCGGCGTCGTCATGGTCAACGGCGAAAAGGTAAACATCAAATCACCAGCCCAGGCTATCAAACACAGCATCGGCTTTGTGACCGAAGACAGAAAAGCAGAAGGCGTGTTGCCCAACCAACCGCTGCGAGACAACATCCTGGTTTCCGTGCGCGCCTTGTTGTCGATGGCCCGGCGCGTCATGCGCAACGGCACGGCGCAAAGCCCCGATCTCGTGCCTCGACTGACCAAACAGGTAGACGTGCGCACCTCCGGCCTCGGTCAGGAGGTGCAGTACCTTAGCGGCGGCAACCAGCAGAAGGTCGTGCTGGCCAAATGGCTGGCCACGTCCGCCGACGTCTTCATATTCGACGAGCCTACGCGCGGCATTGACGTAGACGCCAAGGCCAGCATTCACGAGATGATCCGCGAACTGGCCCGCAATGGGGCGGCGGTAATGATGATCTCCTCTGAACTGCCGGAGATCATCGGCATGAGTGACCGTATTGTGGTCATGTGGGATCATACCATCGCCGGCGAGCTGCCGGCCGATTCTGACGAAGCAGAAATCATGGAATTGGCTACCGGTCCCACGGAAAATGGGACACCGCCGGAAGAATCAGAAACAGCGACCAGAGCTCAGTGAGCACATCTGGAAGGAAAAACGTTATGTCCGCAGTCAGCCTATCAGGCATCCCGCGACGAGTTCAAGAGGCCAGGATTCCCCCCGTCTATGCCATTCTCGTCGTCGTTTTTGTCAGCGCCGTCATCCTCGATTCTCTATTCGGGCGCGGTCAGATCCTCTCAAGCACCATCCTCAGCAACATGATCGTGCGTTCCGTGGCCCTGGGCATCGTGGCCATGGGCCAGACGTTCGTGATCCTCGGCGCGTCAATCGACCTCTCGGTGGCCTATCTGATCAGCGTCGTCGCCGTCATGACCTCTTTTCTCATGCAGGGCGATCCCAGCCGGGTGCCCATGGCCGTGGCCGTCGTGTTCGGGATCGGCGCCGCCGTGGGCCTCGTCAACGGTCTGGTCGTCAGCAAACTGCGCGTAAACCCTTTCATCGCCACGCTCGGCGTGGGCCTGATCTTGAAAGGTATTCTGAACGCATCCTTTGAGAATTTCACCGGCGCTGTGCCCAGGAGCTTCCAGGCGCTCGGTTACGGGACCATTGGCCCCATCCCAATTTCTATCATCGTCTTGCTGGTTGTGACCGCCGTCTCTGCACTCGTTCTGAAAGGCACGAAGTTCGGCGCCCACCTGTATGGCGTCGGCGGCAATGAAGAGGTGGCCCGCCTCTCGGGTCTGCGCACCGATCGCGTCTTGATCCTGGCCCACGTCATTTGCAGCCTGACGGCGACGCTCACCGGCCTGTTCATCGTCAGCCGCCTGCGCTCCGGAGCGCCCTGGGTGGGCACAGACGGGCTCTACGACCTGGAATCGATTGCCGCCGTCGTCGTCGGCGGCACCGCGCTGGCCGGCGGTCGCGGCGGCGTCGCCGGCACCCTCGCCGGCGTGCTCATTTTCGGAATTCTGGACACGACGTTCAACCAGCTGGGCATCGACACATTTTTGAAACAGGTGCTGCGCGGGGCCATCATCATTCTGGCCGTGGCCAGCTACACCATCCGCTCCCGCGAACGGGCCGCGTAACCGGAGAATAGACAATGGCACAAGTCACGACACCGGCTCAAGAACAAGCGATATGGCGCAAAGCGCTGGACGCAGCGCGGAGTATTCCACCGATCTACGTCGTCTTTATTCTCCTATTCCTAAGCGTCGGCTACCTGAACCCCACCTTCGTCGAACCCAGCGGCTTCCTCAACTTTCTACGCCGCGCGGCGCCCCTGGCCGTCCTGACCGCCGGACAGCTCTTCGTCATCGTCTCCGGCGGCTTCGACCTGTCGGTGGGCTCGCTGATGTCGCTGATGGTCATCGGCGGCTCGCTGCTCATCAATAACGATCCGGCCAACACATGGTGGACCATCATGGTCCTCTTTGCCATCGGCACGGCGATCGGGGTGCTGAACGGCGTCCTCGTCGCCTATTTCAAGGTGCCATCGCTGATTGCCACCCTGGGCATGTTGCTGGCGCTGCGCGGCGCTGGCCTATACTGGACCGGCGGCGCGCCACGGGGCTATCTGACGGATAACTTCCGCGTCTTTGGCCGCGGCTGGCTGGAGCCCTTCCCGCTCGTAGAGCAGCTGCCTTATGCCGTCGTGGTTCTCGTCGTCGTAGGCATTATTGCCTATTACATCTTTCACCATACGAATTACGGCCGGCAGGTGCTGGCCGTCGGCGACAACCCCATTGCCGCCGAGCTGTCCGGCGTCAACGTCTCCAGAGTGCGCATCGTTGCTTTCGTTCTGTCGGCCATCTCCGCCGTCGTCGCCGGCATCCTGCAGGGCGGCTTCGGCGGCGTCAACCCCGAGGCGGGCACTGGCTTTGAATTACAGGCCATCTCCGCCGCCGTTCTGGGCGGCGCCGTTCTGCTGGGCGGACGGGGCTCTGTGCCCACGGCAATGACCGGCGCGCTGGCCCTGGAGGCATTGTTTACCCTGTTGAATCTACTCGGCTTACCCAAGCCCCTACGCGATGCTATCCAGGGGTTAATCATTATTGGGGCTGTGGCCTACGCAGCCTATACCGGCAGGCGTAGGAGTTAGCTCTGCTCGCACCGGCCCGGACCGGCGGACTCGCGCCTTAGGTGCCGTAAGGACAGCGGCCCGCAGGGCCAGGCCGGTGGGGCTAAAGGAGGCCAACGTATAGCAATAACTTCCCGAAGGAGAATCTGACCCATTGATAAATGAATACCTATCAAGCAAATCCTGAAACACGGAGGAGAGAACAATGTTTAACGTTCGAAACAAGCGAATGCCCCTCGTCGTGATGCTCGTGCTGGCCGCGCTCTTTCTGAGCCTCGCCGCCTGCACCGGCGCTGTTGAGGAGACGCCCGACGAACCGGCCGTAGATGCGCCCGAAGAGGACACAGGAGAAACGGACGTCGAAGAGCCGGCCGACGCCGAAGAGCCCGCTGCCGAAGAGCCCGCTGCCGAAGAACCGGCCAGCGAGGGCCTGGCGGGTGAAGCAGCCGAGGTAGAGTCGGAGTTCTTCAGCGAAGAACAGTACCAGCGCTCGCTGGATCAACTGGAAATGCAGGCGGCGGGCGAGGTCGATAACACCATCGGCAGCGATCCCTGGGTTCAGATTCTGGGTGACCAGGAGATGGTTGATACCTCTGAGTGGGCCCAGGACCCGCCCTACACCTTCTGCTTCTCCAACGCCGGCGTGAACAACCCCTGGCGCGTTGTGGGTTGGACCACCATGCAGGCCGAGGTTGACCTCCACCCCGAAATCGAAGAGCTCATCCACGTAGACGCCGAAGGCAGCGACGAAAAGCAGATTTCCGACATCGCCGACCTCGTGGCCAGCGGTAACTGTGACGTGCTCATCGTTTCGCCTAACACCACCGCCGCCCTGACCCCGGCCGTCGAGCAGGCCTGTGAAGAACTGCCCGTTGTCGTCTTCGACCGCGGCGTCTTCACCGACTGCCCCGTCAGCTTCGTGCAGCCCATCGGCGGTTACGCCTTTGGCCACCAGGGCGCCGAGTTCATCGTGGACAACTGCGAGCCCGGCTGTAACGTGCTCGCCTTGCGCATCCTGCCCGGCGTAGACGTCCTGGAAGAGCGCTGGGCCGCCGCCCGGCTGGTCTTTGAGGAAGCCGACGTCAACGTCATCGGCGTAGAGTTCGGCGACGGCGACAACGCCAAAGTGAAGTCGATCGTCAACGACTATCTGGACCGCTTCGGCGAAATCGACGCTGTCTGGATGGACGCCGGTGCTACCGCCGTGGCCGCCCTGGAAGCCTTTGAGGATCGCGGACTCGATTACCCCATCATCGTTGGCGAGGATCAGCAGGACTTCCTGGTGAAGTGGCAGCAAGAGGACCTGACGGCCATTGCCCCCACCTTCCCGACCTACCAGTGGCGCACGCCCATTATCGCCGGCATGCGCATCGTGCAAGGCGAGGAAGTTCCCGCCACCTGGCGCCTGCCGCAACCGGCCGTGACGCAGGAGAATCTGGATCAGTTTGTGCAGCCAAACATGCCCCCGTTGCACTACGCCATGTGCGGCTGTGAAGAGATGCCCGACTTCCCCGAGCGTTGGGGCGGTAATTAATTAGCAGTTACCTGACCAACCGGCAGGAGGGAGCCCTTCCTCCTGCCGGTTGCCGTCCGCCAAAGGAATAGTGGGGAGGGAATGACATGATCGAAATCGGTTTTCACACAGATGCCTTTAACAGCGCCTATTGGAGTTTCGAGCAGTGCCTGCAGTGGGCGCAGAAGAATGACCTGCACTACATTGAGTGCGGCACAATTGATGGGGTGAGCTGGATTCACGGCCTGGGCTACCAGCCGCACGTAGCCCTCTGGGAAGATCCGCTGGCGCTGCGGCGTAAGATGGAGGAGTACGGCGTCCGCTTTTCACAACTGGACGCCGCCTTTCCCCTTTCGCTGCCCACCGGCCCGTCGCTGGGCCAGCAGTATATCCTCAACTCCATTCGCTGGGCGCACCTGGCCGGTTGCCGGCACATCGACACTACCGACCACATGCACCGGCCGGAGGACCTGACTGACGATGAGGCCATGGAGATGATGAAGCGCATCTACGGCGAGGTCCTCGACGTCGCCGCGCGCTACGACATGATCATCAACATCGAGCCTCACGGCTACTACACGACCAAACCGGAGTTCATGGAGCGCATGCTCAATTTCTTCGACACGCGCCATCTACGCCTGAACATGGACACGGGCAACACCTTTATTGCTGGCCAGGACCCGGTTGCGTTTCTAGAACGTTTCAAAGATCGGGTCAGCCACGTGCACATCAAGGACGTGAGCGAATCGCTGGCGGCCGCTGCCCGCGGCGAGTTGACCGGCATCGCGGTCAGCCACCAGGCTATCGGCGAGGGCGTTAACGCGGAAAATATCCAGAACTGTTTCGACATTCTGGTGGACATTGAATACGACGGCGTCGTGAGCATCGAATGCGAGGGTGAGGGTGGGCCTATGATCGAGCGCAGCCTGGCCTGGGTACGCCGGCTCGTAGACGACGCCAACGCGCGGATGGCATAGCAGGCCAGCCGCACATTCCGGTGAGGCGGCACGCCGCACGCCGGAGAGGGAATGACACATGGCTATCAAGCTGGGCGTGAACATGGAATTCGTGCGCCACCACGACAAACCCTTTGCCTGGGGCGTGAAAAAGGCGGCGGAGATCGGCTATGAGTACATCGAGCCTATGGTGCATTGGGGCCGCGAGCTACTCAGCGAGGCCGGCTACTTCCACTCCGTCTCCCTGTATGACGATCCGTTGTGGGTCAGGGAACTCTGCGACGAGCACGGCGTCAAACTCTCCGGGCTCTCCTCCCACACGCCGCTGATCAAACCCGAGATCAGCGTGGAGTACCTGAAGCTGGCCATTCGCTGGGCCGCCGACGCCGGTGCGCCCGTGGTCAACACCGACGAGGGGCCCAAGCCCACGTGGACCGACGAGGAGATGGACTTCTGCCTCATGACCTACACGCTGACCGAGGCCGCCCGCGTCGCCGAGCGACACGGCATTCTCATTGGGCTGGAGCCGCACCAACAGTATAGCAAGACGCCCGACGGCCTGGACCGCATCTACAACCTGGTCGATTCGCCGGCCATCGGCATCAACTATGACACGGGAAACAGCTACCTGGCCGGGGGATCCGATCCCTACGAATGGTTAGAACGGGTAAAAAATCGCCTCGTTCACGTTCACGCCAAGGACATCGACTTTGAACAGAGCGAAGCTGAACGCGGCAAAGTCACCGGAACCCCCGTGGGCTGCGCCTGTGGCGAGGGCGTCGTTGACTGGCAGCGCGTCATCGACATCCTCAGCGACGTGGAAGACGACATCGTCCTCAGCGTGGAGTGCGGCACCGTTCCCGAAGCGATCAGGAGTTACGAGTATCTCTCCAGTTTACTTTAACACAGGGCCCTCCCGGAGGGAGGGGTGTTGTACAACGATTTTGCAGATCGTTCCCTCCGGGAGGACGGATACGGATAGAAAAAGGGGGTCCTCGTGAGCAAGCGTTATCTCCTGGGTGTCGATCTGGGCACCAGCGCCACCAAGGCCGCGCTCTATACGAGCGACGGCGCGCTGGTCGCCGAGGCGACGGCCGAAGTGCCCATCTACTACCCGCGGCCCGGCGTCGTGGAGCAGGAGAACGACGATTTCTACCGCACGGCGGCGGAAACCATCGCCAGCTGCGTGCGAGAAAGTGGCATTGACCCACGCCAGATCGCTGCGCTGGCCTTTGACAGCCAGATGGCCGGCGTGGGTGCCATCGACAAGGCCTACGAACCGGCCACGCGCTTTGACTCCTGGCTGGACATGCGCTGCCAGCCGTACATCGAGTATATGGACCAGAATTACGGCGAGCTAATCACACAGCTCACCGGCTGCGCGCCCACCTGCGATCACGGCCCCAAGATCCTGTGGTGGAAGGAAGAACAGCCCCGGGCTTATGAGCGCATCGCCAAATTCGTCATGCCCTCCGCTTACGTGGCGGGCAAGATGGCCGGCCTGAGCGCCGATGAGGCTTTTATCGATTACACGTTCCTGCACTTCACGGGCCTCAGCGACACCCAGAACGGGACCTGGTCGCAGCAACTGTGCAGCCTGCTGGACGTGGACATGCAAAAGCTGCCGCGCATCGTGGAGCCCTGGCACGTCGTCGGCGAGGTCACGGAAGAGGCCGCACGCCACTTTGGCCTGGCGGCCGGCACGCTTATCGCCGCCGGTTGCGGCGACACGGCCGCCGGTGCGCTGGGCGCGGGCATCGTCAGGCCGGGCATGATTTTGGACACGGCGGGCACCGCTTCCGTATTTGCCGGCTGTACAGACGCCTTCGTGGCCGACATCGAACATAGGGCACTGCTGACCATGCGCTCCGTGATTCCTGGCCTGTGGAACCCGCTGGCCTACGTCGCCGGCGGTGGGCAGGCGCTGCGCTGGTACGGAGAGCGCTTCTACAACGGGCAGCGGGCGGAAGGCGCGCCCACGGCGGAAACGCTGTACGCCGAAATGAGCAAAATGGCCCTGGAGGCCCCTCCCGGCGCCGACGGGCTCTTCTTTTCGCCCCACCTGGGCGGCCGCATCTGCCCGGCCACGCCGGAAATGCGCGGCGCGTGGGTGGGCTTCTCCTGGGGACACGACCAGCCCCATTTCTATCGCGCCATTTTAGAGAGCATCGCCTACGAATACGCCTATTACCTGTCCATCCTGCGCCAGGCCATCCCCAACCTGGAGCTGGACGAGGCCCGCGTCATCGGCGGCGGCGCGCGCAGCGACGAATGGAACCAGATCAAGGCCGATGTGCTGGGCGTCCCCTACCAGCGCCTGCAGCGCTCCGAATTCGGTACCTGGGGCAGCGCCATGATCGCCGGCAAGGCCGCGGGAATTTACGACGACCTGGCCGAGGTGGCCCTGGCGCACGCGCGCCCCGCTGGCGAGGCCATCCGGCCCCGGCCGGCGTCGCACGAACAATACGCCCCGCTGGTGCAAAAATATATCGCCCTGCAGGCCGTGCTGGCGGATACATTTACAGAAACGCTATAAACCCAATCTCGGGAGGCCTCGCGGGCCTCCCGGAGGTTCAGCCAGATAACCACTAACTGACAAAGGAGTAATCGACAGTATGAGTAGCAAAATAAGGGTCTGCATGATCGGAGCCGGGCGCGTGGGCAAACTGCACTCCGGCACCTTCGCCCGCCACGTGCCACAGGGCGAGGTTGTGGCGCTCGTAGACCAGGCGGCGCAAGTGCTTCACGAGACAGGCGACGAGTTCGGCATCGACGCCCGCTTCGCCTCCCTGGAGGAAGCGCTGGACAGTGTGCGGTTCGACGCCGTGGTCATCACCACCCCCACCTTCACGCACAAACAACTGGCCGTGCTGGCCGCCGAACACGGCAAGCACGTCTTTTTGGAAAAACCGATGGCCATGAACCTGCAGGAATGCGACGCCATCATCGAGGCCTGCGAAAACAACGGCGTGCACCTGCAGCTGGGTTTTATGCGCCGCTTTGACCCCGAATTTGTCGCTGCGGCCGAACGCATTGAGGCCGGCGAGATCGGGGAACCCATGCTGGTCAAATCCCTGACCCACGGCCCCGGCCTGCCCCCGCCCTGGGCGCGCGATCTACACACCTCTAACGGCAACCTGGCCGAGGTCAACAGCCACGATCTGGACGCGGTGCGCTGGCTGATGGGTTCCAACATCGATCGCATTTACGTGGAGGTGGCCAACTTCAAGGGCGACGAGCGCGGCGTGGACAACGAGCATTTCTACGACAACATGATCGCCAGCCTGCGCTTCGAGTCCGGCGGTCTGGGCAGCATCTCCGGCGTCTGCCCCTGCGACTACGGCTACGACGCGCGTATGGAAATTGTGGGCAAGAAGGGGATCATGCAGATCGGCCAGATGCAGGGCCAGGCCGTGGTTGTCTGTGTAGACCGCGATCAGGGGTTGATTACGCCTATCTACCGCCGCTGGCCCGAACGCTTCGAGTGGGCCTACATCCGCGAAATGGAACACTTC
Organism: Chloroflexota bacterium; assembly: GCA_048620455.1. Taxonomy (GTDB): domain Bacteria; phylum Chloroflexota; class Anaerolineae; order Promineifilales; family Promineifilaceae; genus JAAYYY01. The sequence goes on from JBMCFH010000043.1 coordinate 19,721, forward strand.
ACGCAATCGATTCTCGACGACACGTCGCCGCGCGTCTCCGGCGAAGATGGCCGTTGGGCCGTCGCCGGCGTCCTGGCCGGCACGAAGTCGTTCCTGGAAGAACGCCCCGTGCGCCTGCAGGAAATCCTGGACGAACAGCCGGTGACCGAGGCCCTGTTGCCGTCATAAAAGGAAGTCGACATCATATGAGTGAAACTATGTTAGCCGCCGTGTACCATGGCCCAGAAGATATCCGCGTGGAACAAGTGCCGCGACCGGCACTCGCGACCGGCGAAATGCTTCTGCGAGTGATCAATACCAACATCTGCGGCACCGATCTGCGCATCCTGCACGGCGGCCATTCTAAGTATCCGCCGGGCACTGTGCGCATTCCCGGTCACGAAGTCGTCGGCGAGCTGGCCGAAATCGACGCCGATGTCGACGGTTACCACGTGGGCCAGCGCGTATTCATTGCGCCCAACATGGGCCGCAGCGGCAGCCGCGAGACGATTTCGGGCAACAACAACCTGGACCCTGACTACCAGGCCATCGGCATCAACCTCGACGGGGCCTTCGCCGAGTATATGCGCATCCCCGCTGCCGCCATCCGCCAGGGTAACGTCATGCCCGTGGACGCAGACGTCGACCCCGCGGTCGCCGCCCTCATCGAGCCCTTCGCCTGCGTCCTGCGCGGGCAGAACGCCGTGGGCGTGCGCGATGGCGATGTCGTCGTGGTCATGGGCGCCGGCCCCATCGGTGTCATGCACGCCAAGCTGGCGCGCCTGCGCGGCGCATTGCACGTGATCGTCAGCGAACCGCTCCAGGGCCGGCGCGAGCAGGCGCTGCAATTGGGCGCCGATCGCGTCGTCAATCCCTTTGAGGAAGACCTGGAAGCCGCCGTGATGGAAGCGAGCAACGGGCGCGGCGCAGACGTGGTCATCGTCGCCGCACCATCCAAACCGGCGCAGGAGTCGGCCCTGCAGATCGCAGCCACCGGCGGTCGCATCAACTTCTTTGGCGGCCTGCCCAAACAGGACCCTTACATTCGCTTCGATTCCAACCGGGTGCACTACAAGGAACTGGTGGTGACAGGCACGACGGCCTGCAGCACCTACGATTGTTTGCGCGCCGCGGACATCGTCAACTCCGGTCGCGTGGACCTGGCGCCGCTGGTTACTGCCCGCTTCCCCCTGCGCGAGGCGCCGGCCGCCTTTGCCGCCGCCGCCGATGGCGCCAACCTGCGCGTTTCGCTGGAGCCTTGAATGAGCTTACAGATTGCCACCGTCCTCGGACCGGTCCCGGCGGAAGCGATAGGCATCACCGACGCCCACAACCACGCCTGGATTGAAGCCGTGCCCGGCGCCGATCCCGGCGCGCCGCGGCTGGACGACCGGACGCGCATCTTCCGGGAACTCAAGGCCTACCGCGCCGCCGGGGGCAGCGCCCTGGTCGATTGCCAGCCAGGCGGCTGTGGGCGGGACGGCAACGTACTGGCGCGGCTGGCCGAGGAAAGCGGCGTGCACATCATTGCCAGCACCGGATTCCACCTTCAGCGCTATTACGGCCCCGGCGCGCTGCTGTGGCAGATGACCGCCGACGAGGCTCGCGACTATTTTCTGGCGGAAATCCGCCGGGGGCTGAGCGAGACGCGAGACGGCGAGCATGTGGTCCGGCCGGGCCTGATCAAGATCGCCGCCGAAGCGACGCTGGCCCAATCGCCGCGCCCGTTGTTGGAAGC